>CAZCKF010000043.1:0-12603 GCA_964499155.1 uncultured Chitinophagaceae bacterium | reverse complement strand
TCTTTATTGGAAACCTTACTGGTTAATAAAAACAAAGTTATCGCAGTTGGTACAACTGCATTAAGGACATTAGAATCCATTTACTGGCTGGGTGTTAAAAAATCAAATGGAAGTGAAATCGATCAGTTGCAGCAATGGGAATGCTATGATCTGCCACAGGATCTCACATTAGAAAAAGCGATTCATGCTTTATTAAAATGGATGAATGAAAATCAACTAGATCATTTTAATTCTAAAACACAATTGATGATCGTGCCAGGTTACACATCCCGTATTGCAGATGTCCTCGTTACAAATTTTCATCTTCCTCAATCCACTCTTCTTCTTCTAATTGCGGCCCTCATTGGTGACGACTGGAAAAAAGTATACAACTATGCACTCGAAAATGATTTCAGGTTTCTCAGCTACGGAGATGGAAGTTTGTTGTGGATTAATAAATCTACATCTGCGGAGGCCTTGAAGCCTGATGCCTGAGGCCTGAAGCCTCACGCAGTAACTGCTTTTACGGCAGCTACTTTTTTCAGCGGTAATTCAATAGTAAAGATGGAACCTCTTCCGAGAACGCTATCGGCTTTGATGTCACCTTCGTGTGCTTCAACCATAGTTTTTACATAACTGAGGCCGAGTCCAAATCCCTTTACATTATGAATATTACCAGTATGTGCACGATAAAATTTTTCAAATATTCTTTTAACCGTTTCACGGTTCATGCCAATGCCATTGTCCTCAATCACAATGATCATTTTTTTAGAAGTGGATGATGTACTTATTTTAATCTCGGGCGGCACATTGTCCTTAGCATATTTTACTGCATTGTCCATCAGGTTATTGATCAGGTTTGAAAAATGCACTTCATCAGCATTGATCAGGTCATTCTCGGCGTTAAGCTTTACATCAACCGAACCATTTTTTTGTTGCAGTTGCAAAGTGAAATTGTCCAACACATCTTTGATCACTTCATGCACATGAACAGGACGCAATACAAGCTGAATTTCCTGGCGATCCATTAAAGCAGCTTTCAGAATGGTTTCAACCTGGCGGTTCATTCGCAGGTTTTCTTCTTTAATAATCCCGGTAAAATAACCCATCTTCCCCTTGTCAAACATGACCTTTTCATTTCTTAATGCATCCACTGCAAGAGATATCGTTGCAATAGGAGTTTTAAATTCATGCGTCATGTTATTGATAAAATCATTCTTGATCTCACTGAGCTTTTTCTGCCTAATCATAGTCGTAACAGTCAAATAAAATGCAGTCACGATTACCAGTGTAAATAAGATCGCAGAAGCGATGGGCCAGCGGAGAGATTTTAAAACAAATGTTTTTGTATTGGGAACTACAACCATTAAAACTTCATCCACCGATAAATTTTCGCCAGCTGTTCCGGTCTGAGGCCGTAAAAAATATCCGTAATTGTGGTGTTTATCCGAAAGCGTATCGAGATAATAATCAATAAAATGTTCTGATTGCCTTTGAAAATAACTTTCGATTCCACGATTGTCCAGGATCGCCAAGCCAAATTCAAAATGTACGTCCTCCAAATCGTGAACAATAAAAGCGTTTCGCAGCTTCTGTTGAATTTCTTCTGAACTGAATCGCTCACCTATTGAATTGGATCGAAATGTCTCGAGGGAAAAATTATTCGAATTAATATTTGGATTAGGCCTGCTGTAAGGCGCTGCATAATTGCCTTTGTGCATATTGAGTTCTTCCCCCACCATTGTTGTTGCATCTTCTACTCTTTGTTCCACCTGTTCTTCCCTCAACAGGATCATATTGTTCAACCACGACAACTGGATTGCAATAATTCCAACGAGGGAAGCAGAGATCAGCACCAAAATGATGGGAAATATCCTTTTCATTGCGGCGGGAAGATAGTATAAGGAAAGGAGGATAAGAAAGGATTACAGGATGGAAATACATGGTAATCCGTTAAAATTTTGGACAGGAAAACCCAATCCTGTTTCGTTCGTAAAATCCTAATTTCATCTATATTTAATTATGATTGAACCCGGTGCAGGAATATTGCTCATCGCTGATCCGTTTTTGAAAGATCCAAATTTCATGCGTACGGTTGTGCTGTTGTGCGAGCACCAGGAAGAAGGCACAATTGGTTTTGTGCTAAACCGGCAATATGAGAACACCATAGACGAACTCATACCTGATCTCGAAAATTATAAGCTTCCTGTTTTTTACGGTGGACCGGTGCAAATGGATACCATTCATTTCCTGCATCAGTATCCACATGAAATTCCCGGAGGTTATGAGATCACAACTGGCGTTTACTGGGGAGGTGAATTTGACAAGGTGGTGGATTTTGTAAAATCAGGGCAAATGGATCCATCAAAAATTCGATTTTTCATCGGTTATTCAGGATGGGGAAAAGAACAACTGGATGGTGAATTGAAAGAAAATACCTGGCTCACCGTGCAGGGCACACGCAAACTTATTTTCCATTCCAAAACCGACGAAATTTGGAAGGATTCATTACGCACACTTGGAGGAAAATATGAGATGATGGTGAATTTTCCGATTGACCCACAACTGAACTAAATAATTTCTGATTTCTTAAACACCTCTAATTTTCATCTATTTCCTGTGATTGTGCTTTGAAGGATCCTGAAGCCTGATGCCTGATGCTTTAAGATGGTGTTTCTGGTTTCTGGTTTCTTGTTTCTGGTTTCTCGTTGTTCTCCTATCATTGAGAATTTTTGCATTAATTGAATTTTGCGGGTGCTTGATGCTTGTTGCCCTGAGGTCTGAGGCTTTGCCTGAAGCCTGAAGCATGAAGCCTATTTATATTATCTTAGAAACATCATTTTAAATTTCTTTTGCTGTATGAGAATCTCCTTCATTTTTTTTGCTGTTGTATTGTTTGTGTCATGTACGAGTGAAAAAACCGATTCAGAAAAACGCATGCTTGTTTTTTCAAAAACAACTGGTTTTCGTCACTCCTCAATCGGACCGGGAAAAATTGCGATGTTAAAGCTTGGAACTGAAAATGGATACAGGGTGGATACAACGGAGAATGCTGCTTTTTTTCATGAGGATAGTTTGAAAAATTATAATGTGGTTGTGTTCTTGAATACAACTGGTGATGTCCTCGATGCAACGCAGGAAGTTGCATTTGAGCGTTACATTCAATCGGGCGGTGGATTTGTCGGCATACATTCTTCAACAGATACAGAATATGATTGGGGATGGTATGGAAAAATGGTGGGTGGTTATTTTCAAAGCCATCCGGAAATCCAGGATGGAAAACTTACCATACACAAAAATGATCATCCTTCTACTGAACATCTTGGAAAAGAATGGGTGAAAAAAGATGAATGGTACAATTTCAAAAAATTGAATCCGAATGTAACAACGTTAATCACCCTGGATGAAACATCATACAGGGGCGGAGAAAATGGAACAAACCATCCAATCAGTTGGTATCACAGTTATGATGGAGGTCGCGCATTTTATACTGCAATGGGTCATACGGATGAATCCTACAGTGATACTGCATTTTTAAAACATGTTGCGGGTGGGATTAAATACGCTGCAGGCGAATCAAAGCCAGATTTTTCAAAAGCAAAATCAGTATACGCCCCTGATTCTTCAAAGTTTCAAAGAGTTGTTTTGAACCAGGGCTTTTTATTTGAGCCTACTGAAATGACCATATTACCAAATGGTGATGTGTTGATTGCTCAACGTCGTGGTGACATCGCACTGTACAAAGCATCAACAAAAGAAATGAAATCGGCAGGAAAACTAAATGTATACTGGTCAAGTGGAATTGAAGGTGTAAATGCGGAAGAAGGATTGCTTGGCATTCAAAAAGATCCGCAATTCGCTAACAACAACCGGGTGTATATTTTTTACTCTCCTGCTGATACTTCAGTGAACAGATTGTCGCGATTTGAATTCCGGAATGATTCGATTGTTGCATCATCTGAAAAAGTAATCCTCCAATTCTATTCTCAGCGACAAATTTGTTGCCATACCGGTGGTTCAATTGCATTTGGTCCTGATGGAGTACTGTATGTTTCAACCGGCGATAATTCCACTCCATTTGATCAACCAAGATCAAATCAAGTAAACCGAGGATTTGCTCCAATCGATGACCGACCAGGAAGGCTTCAGTACGATGCAAGAAGAAGCTCTGCGAACACAAATGACCTGCGTGGAAAGATCATTCGCATCAAAGTGAATGAAGATGGCAGTTATTCTATACCTCAGGGAAATCTTTTTGCAGAAGGAACTGCTAATGCACGTCCTGAAATATTTGTAATGGGTACGCGAAATCCATATCGAATTTCTGTCGACCAGAAAAGTGGTTATTTATATTGGGGAGAGGTAGGACCAGATTCTCCAAAAGATAGTTTTGCAACGCGCGGGCCGCAAGGATATGATGAAATCAACCAGGCTAAGAGAGCTGGATTTTTCGGATGGCCTCTATTTGTTGGAGCGAATTATGCATATCGTGAATTTGATTACAACACTGGAAGATCAGGCAATGCTTTTGATACAGCACAACCACAAAACAATTCACGCAACAATACAGGATTAAAAACACTTCCTCCTGCACAACCAGCATTTATCTGGTATCCGTATGGAATTTCAAATGACTTTCCTCAAATGGGAGCTGGTGGGCGTACAGCAATGGCGGGGCCAGTTTATTATGCTGCAAATTTTCCCGAAGCAACAAGGCTTCCTGACTATTACAATGGGAAACTTTTTATTTATGAATGGATGCGCAACTGGATCAAAGCTGTAACACTCGATGAAAATGGAAACCTGTATAAGATCGAGCCATTCATGAATCATGCAAAATTTGCAGCGCCTGTGGACATGGAACTTGGCCCTGATGGAAAATTGTATGTGCTTGAATATGGGAAAGGATGGTTTGCGAAGAATCCGGATGCCGGACTGTCAGTTATAGAATACCGAAAATGACTTCATTCAAAGACGCAAAAAATACACTTTGAAAACTTGAAATTTGAGGGAAGACTTAATTCTATTGGGAAAAGTTTTTAATTCGACAAACCTAAAACCGAGAAACACGTATAAGATGGATACGTAGGAGTTTGTTTGTAGGCCTAATAATCAAAGGTGTAGAATGTAATCATGTAAGCCTTACTAATCCTGAATTCCTATCCAAATCATAGATCTAAAATCCACATTCTAAATTTCTATGAAGGTTTTAAACATCTGCTTCATTCTTCTCTTCACCGCCTCTGCAATCCTGCAGTACAACGACCCGGATCCGCATCTATGGGTGCCGATTTATTTGTATGGGGCAGTTATGTGCTGGCTTGCATTAAGACGCAGGTTCTATCCGGTTGCTTTGTGGGCAGGGATTTTATTTTATAGTTTTTATGCACTTTTCCTTTTATTTCAAAAAGACGGAGTGCTCGACTGGTGGGAAGAGCACAATGCAGAAAACATTGCACAGAGCATGAAGGCTACCAAGCCATGGATCGAAGCAACACGCGAATTTTTTGGATTGCTAATATTGATCAGCGCACTCGTGTTAAACCTGAAAATTGGAAGAAAAATTTCGCGAAGCAGACGATAGGATTCAATTTTTGATTTTGGATTTTGGATTTTGGATTTCTTTACTGGTATCGAAGAGTTTTTTTATTCGTATCACCCAAAGGAGAGAGAAGGGCAAGAGGCGAGGCCGTTTCCTAATTACTGCACCTTAGCACATTTGCCACACGTTTCTAAACATTAAAACATATTCGAGCAGCTTTAACGTATCTGTGTAATTCGTTTTAATCCGTGTTATTAATTCAGAAAGAGAAAACACAAAGAGAAAGAGGGCAAATTTCGAAACAGTAGTTCAGCTTCGAACAGCTTTAAACGTATTCGTGTAATTCGTCTTAATCCGTGTAATCAATTCAGAAAGAGAAACAGAAAGAGTGAGAGAGGCGAGAGACGAGAGGCAAGAGACGAGGCCGTTTCCTAATTACTGCACCTTAACACATATGCCACACGTTTCTAAACATTAAAACATATTCGAGCAGCTTTGAAAGTATCTGTGTAATTCGACTTACTCCGTGATCCATTCAGAAAGAGAAACAGAAAGAGACAGAGGGCAAACTTCGAAACAGTAGTTCAGCTTCGAACAGCTTTGAACGTATCCGTGTAATCCGTCTTAATCCGTGTAATCCCTATTCGACTTCTTTCGCGCCCTCCGCCAAAACCGTCACACGATTGTTCAATACTTCCACAAATCCTCCCTGGATATCAAATAATGTCACGTGATTTTGTTTGTCCTTCAACACTTTCACACGACCTGCTTTTAATGCACTTACAAGTGGCGCATGTTTATCAAGTACTTCAAACGATCCGCTGATTCCAGGCATCTGAACGCCGTAAACTTCTCCGCTA
This sequence comes from uncultured Chitinophagaceae bacterium, assembly GCA_964499155.1. Taxonomy (GTDB): domain Bacteria; phylum Bacteroidota; class Bacteroidia; order Chitinophagales; family Chitinophagaceae; genus CAZCKF01. The sequence continues at coordinate 6,222 of CAZCKF010000043.1, read as the reverse complement.
AAGAGCTTTCTTTCGGGGGTTAATATTTCGAGGTTCATGCTTCGTAGTTATAAGTTTTAATAAACACGGATTTGCTGAGATAAAACCAGGATTTCACGGATAGATGAGCGGCACTTTTTTTCATAGTAAAGCATCGCATTTTTCAAACTGTCCAAATAAAAAATGATTGTTCGATCTAAAGGCAATCAAAAATCCAAAATCCAAAATCAAAAATTCTCTCCCTAGCCTTGTGCTTGCGCCAACAACTTTTTGCCCTTCTCAATTGCATCATCTATCGAACCCACAAGGTTGAATGCAGCTTCTGGAAGTTCGTCCACTTCGCCATCCATGATCATATTAAATCCGCGGATCGTTTCTTCAATTGGAACAAGTACACCTTTCAAACCAGTAAATGCTTCGGCAACATGGAAAGGCTGTGAAAGGAATCGCTGAACTTTTCGTGCACGCGATACCGTGAGTTTGTCTTCATCGCTCAATTCATCAAGTCCGAGGATCGCAATGATATCCTGCAATTCTTTATAACGCTGCAATATCAGTTTAACCCTGTTCGCACAATTATAATGTGCTTCTCCCACAACCTGTGGCATCAGGATCCTCGAAGTTGAATCCAAAGGATCCACGGCAGGATAAATTCCTAAGTCAGCAATCTTTCTGCTTAATACTGTTGTTGCATCAAGGTGGGCGAAAGTGGTTGCAGGTGCCGGATCTGTAAGGTCATCGGCTGGTACATACACGGCCTGCACGGAAGTAATTGATCCATTTTTTGTGGAAGTAATTCTCTCCTGCATCAATCCCATTTCTGTTGCAAGCGTCGGCTGGTATCCCACCGCAGATGGCATACGACCAAGAAGAGCTGATACTTCAGAACCAGCCTGTGTAAAACGGAAGATGTTGTCGACAAAGAAAAGTATATCTCTTCCTCTTCCCTGTCCATCTCCGTCACGATAATATTCTGCAATGGTTAATCCGCTCAATGCAACACGTGCACGTGCACCCGGAGGTTCATTCATCTGTCCGAAAACAAATGTTGCTTTTGATTCTGCGAGATCCTTCATGTTTACTTTGCTCAGGTCCCATCCGCCTTCTTCCATGCTGTGTTTAAAGGCATCACCATATTTCATAATGCCTGCTTCGATCATTTCACGCATCAAATCATTTCCTTCACGCGTACGCTCTCCCACTCCGGCAAAAACTGAAAGTCCGCTATAGGCTTTTGCAATATTGTTGATCAGTTCCTGGATCAAAACTGTTTTTCCCACACCCGCACCACCAAACAAACCAATCTTCCCTCCTTTGGAATAGGGTTCGATCAGGTCGATCACTTTAATTCCGGTAAACAAAACTTCTGAAGCTGTACTCAGGTTTTCAAATGCCGGAGGTTTACTATGGATGGGTCGGCCATTTATTTTTGGTACTGGTGGCAAACCGTCGATCGGGTCTCCTGTAACATTGAAAAGCCTTCCTTTAATGGCTTCACCAACAGGCATCGCTATTGCCGCTCCCGTATCCACCACTTCCGTCCCACGCATAAGTCCCTCAGTTCCATCCATCGCAATACACCTTACACTATCTTCTCCAAGGTGCTGCTGGACTTCCAGAACAAGCGTTTCACCATTTTCTTTCTTAAGTTCCAGTGCGTTATAAATTTCAGGGAGGTTGCCATCAAATTGAACGTCAATAACGGCACCGATGATCTGTTTAACCTTTCCAGTTTTAGCCATAATGCTTTATTAAAAAGAGGTTCCGCCACAAAAAAACGGCGGTTCGTTTTCAGGCCGCAAAGGTAGGGGGAGGCAGGGGGAAAATCAAAAGACAAAGCACATTATGTGGAGAATATGCAGCGAGAATTTCTAACCAGAATTCAGAACGATCCCTTTGTATCTGAGACCTGTTAAACAATCCTGAAAGTAATTGGATTATCAACTTTATCTGCGCTCAATTTTAATTCAGATTTTAAAATAAAGCTTCAAAATCTTCAGGACAAACTTTCAAAAAAACATTTTCAAGCTGACGGCACAGCATTTGCAAAATCCGACCATATGAAATCAATCCTTTTATATGCAGCCATTTCAATTGGACTGCTTGCATCCTGCCAGAATGGTGAAGAAAATGGTAATGGTGGTGGAAAAGGCCCAAAGAGTGAGGCTGAAAAAAAAGTAAGTAAGCGAGATTACTCGATTACAAAGGCCATTTCCTATTCTGACCTGTTCATCGATTCAACGGTGATGGAAAAATATTTTCTGGATAATAAATTAAGTGATTCTATCAAGCGCAGAATGAGGAGTTTTTATAATACCAGGAATTACCAGTACGCGTGGTTTACTGGGGAGGGACTTACAGAACAGGCACGTGGATTCTGGAACCTTCATGAATATGTCACTACTTATGATATTGACACTACACTTCGGGATAAAACATTGCAGAAGAAAATGGATGACCTGATCGCCGAAAGCGATTTGTCTGTAAATGCATCAAACAAAGAATATCAAAACCTGGAGTTGAAACTTACTTCACATTTTGTCCGATACATTCTGAACAATTACGAAAAGGGTTTCGTGAAGCGGAAGGAGATGGAGCGATTTATCCCAAGAAAAAAAGAAGATGCTTTATATCTCGCTGACAGTATAATTAATAAGAAACACAAGGATGACAAATATTTTGAAGATGTAAACCCTAACTATGGCAAACTGAAAGATTTTCTTTCGAAGTATTATGCGATTGCAAAGCAAGGAGGTTGGCCAAAAGTAACCATGACAGAAAAAAGTTTAAAGAAAGGTGCAGCCAGTCCTGCTGTAGCACAGATCAAAAGAAGATTATTTGCAACAGGCGATCTCCAGGTTAACGATACAACTCAGGTTTTCAATGACACGCTGGATATAGCAGTAAAGAATTTTCAGCAACGTTATGGGTTAAAACCAGATGGCATTGTAACTACAGCGCTGATCAAGGAAATGAATGTTCCCATTGAGGTCAGGATACAACAGATCATCATGAACATGGAGAGAATGCGCTGGATGCCTGAACCACATGAAAACGGGAACCTTATTGTTGTAAATATTCCTGAATTTGTCCTGCACGTTTTTGAAGGAAATAAAAAAGCTTTCGACATGAACGTGGTGGTTGGAAAAGAAGGTCATAATACAATGATGTTCAGTGGTGACCTCAACCAGGTAGTTTTCAGTCCTTACTGGAACGTTCCGCCGAGCATAGTAAAAAATGAAATACTCCCTGCGATGAACAGAAATCCTGGATATCTCAGTGGTCAGAATATGGAGATGACGAGCAATGGTGGTGGATTACCATCAATAAGACAGAGACCTGGACCTGGGAATGCATTGGGTAAGGTGAAATTTCTTTTCCCGAATAGTTTCAATATTTATTTTCACGACACACCTGCGAAAAGTTTGTTCCAGAAAGATAAGCGCGCTTACAGCCATGGTTGTATTCGTCTTGCCGAGCCGGAAAAAATGGCCCAGTACCTTTTACGCAATCACCCGGAATGGACACATGAAAAAATAAATGCGGCGATGAACAGTGGTTCTGAAAAATATGTTAAGCTGAAAAATCCTGTTCCGGTTGTAATTACTTATTACACAGCCTGGGTCGATGAAAACGGGCAGTTGAATTTCCGTGAAGACATTTACGACCATGATAAAAAGCAATTGCAAAAGATGTTTATCAACGCAGCGACCTAAACCGTTTTGGTTTATTTTGCCGCATGCAATTGACTGAAGTAAGCAATGCTAAACTTGCGAATGATTTCATTAACGTAAATGTTGAAATAAACAAAAACGATCCGAATTACATTCGTCCGCTCGACAAAGACATCAACCAGGTTTTTGATCCTGCAAAAAATAAATCCTGGCGACATGGAAATGCAGTGCGCTGGATTTTAAAGGATGATGATGGTAAACTGATTGGGCGCATTGCAGCATTTGTAAACAAACGATACAGGAACAAGGGTGACGATGGGCCTGTTGGCGGTATTGGTTTCTTTGATTGTATAAATAACCAGGATGCTGCCGATAAACTTTTTGATGTTGCTAAACATTGGTTACTCCAGCAGGGAATGCAGGCGATGGATGGTCCGATCAACTTTGGAGAACGTGATCGTTGGTGGGGATTACTGGTTGAAGGATTTATTCCGCCCGTTTATTGCCTTAATTATAATCAGCCTTATTATCAACAGCTATTTGAAAATTACGGTTTTCAACTTTTCTATAACCAGATCTGTTTTGGTCTTGACCCCAAAGCCAAAGTGAGTGATAAGGTTTACCAACGACATGCTGCACTTGCTCAGGACCGAGGTTACAGTGCTCAGCATATTGATAAAAATAATCTCAACAAGTTTGCAGATGATTTTACAATCGTGTATAACAAGGCATGGGCTGGTCATGGAGGAATGAAACAACTGCACAGGGAAGTGGTGCAGAAAATGTTTCAATCAATGAAACCAGTTATGGACGGGCGTGTATCCTGGTTTGCATATTATAATAATGAGCCCATTGCTATGTTCATAAACCTGCCTGATGTAAATCAATGGTTCCAGTACCTCAATGGAAAATTTGACCTTTTTCATAAGATCAAATTCCTGTGGATCAAAAAAACCAAACCCTGTAAAAAATTTACCGGTCTCGTTTTTGGGATCATTCCTGAATTTCAGGGCAAGGGGGTCGATTCATATATCATTGTAGAAACAGCCAAAGTTGTTCAGCCGCATACTCCTTATACAGAATATGAAATGCAATGGATTGGAGATTTCAACCCGAAAATGATCAATGTTGCAGAAAATTTTGGAGAAACCTTCAGAACCCGACGGCTGACAACTTACAGATACAATTTTGACCGGACTAAAGAATTCAAAAGACACCCGATTTTATCCTGAATCATGTGGGAAAAACGCGGTCAGCGAGTGCCGAAATGGGAGTAATTTGCTAACTGGCTGTCATGCTTCGACAACAGATTCAGATATGAAAATGGATTTTAATCGGCTCAGCATGACAGCCCCTATTTAATTGAGATTTGATGGAAAAATTTGTTGTATCTGCGAGGAAATACAGACCACAGACATTTGATACGGTTGTGGGTCAGGACCATATTACAACAACTTTAAAAAATGCGATCAAGAACAACCAGCTTGCTCATGCATTTCTTTTTTGTGGACCAAGAGGTGTGGGTAAAACAACCTGTGCGCGCATTCTTGCAAAAACAATTAATTGCGAAAGCAAAACTGCAGATGCAGAGGCTTGCAATAAATGTAATTCCTGTATCTCATTCAATGAAGGAACATCACTTAATATACACGAACTGGATGCTGCAAGTAATAATTCAGTAGACGATATCCGTGCGCTGGTGGAACAGGTTCGCTTTACACCTCAGGCCGGAAAATACAAAGTATACATCATCGACGAGGTGCACATGCTCAGTTCTTCAGCTTTCAATGCATTTTTGAAAACGCTTGAAGAACCTCCACCCTATGCGATTTTCATTTTGGCCACAACAGAAAAGCATAAAATCCTTCCCACTATCCTGAGTCGTTGCCAGATATTTGATTTCAAGAGGATCACAACAAATGATACAGTTCATCATCTTGAGAAGATCAGCGAGCAGGAACAGATTAAGGCTGATAAACCAGCATTGCAACTGATTGCACAAAAAAGTGAAGGATGCCTCCGCGATGCGCTCAGCATCATGGACAAAATTGTAAGTTTTACCAATGGTGAACTTAATTACAGCAATACCCTTGAGCACCTCAACATACTGGATGAAGATTATTATTTCCGATTGATCGATCACATGCAGCAACAGGATCTTTCAGGCGCAATGTTGTTATTTGACGAGATCAACAGAAAGGGATTTGAAGGCGATCTCGTGTTGAATGGTTTTGCGGAATTCATACGCAACCTTCTTGTTGCCAGAGATCCAAAAGTGTTATCGCTTCTTGATGTTGTTGATAGTTTTAAGGACCGCTATTTTGCTACTTCGAAAAATATCAGCGCCGGATTTTTGATCAGTGCATTGAATATATTGAACGAAGCAGAGATCAATTACAGATCTGCCAGAAATAAGCGACTGCATGTGGAGCTTACGCTTATCAAATTGTGTTACCTGCAGCAGGCACTTCAGCTCACAGTAACACAGGAGGGTATTGGTAAAAAAAAAGTAATTGATGAAGTGCGTCCGGTTGCTTTCAGACAAATCCAACCAGTGGAATGGAAGGGT
>CAZCKF010000042.1:9932-12625 GCA_964499155.1 uncultured Chitinophagaceae bacterium | reverse complement strand
AACATTCGATGATGTTGTGAAAATGTATGACTCGGCTGCCAATTTTGATTTGCAAAACCTGGTTTCAGATGTTGCCGATATACACAATGTTCATGTAAACGTGTATGACCTTGATGGTACGCTTCAGGTATCATCTGAGGCCAATGTGTACCGCAAAGGAGTATTGAGCCTTAAAATGCATCCCGAAGCATATTATCATGTAAGCAGGCTGCACCAGGTTCAGCATCTGCAGGATGAAGAGATCGCGCGGATCTCTTATTTAAGTATTTATGCGCCAGTGCGAGATGAAGAGGGTAGGGTTTATTCTTATCTGAACATTCCATATTTCTCTTCACAGATCGATCTGAACCAGGAAATATCCAATTTCCTCGTAACGATTATTAACCTGAATGCATTCATATTCCTGATCGCGGGTGTGATTGCACTTTTTATTACAAACCGAATTACCCAATCATTTTCGCTGATCAGTGATAAAATGAAAATGGTAAACCTGAACAAAAGAAATGAAGCGATTGACTGGAACAGGGATGATGAAATTGGAGAGCTGGTAAGGGAATACAATAAGATGGTGGACAAGCTTGAGGACAGTGCTGAAGCGCTTGCAAAGAGTGAAAGAGAAGGCGCATGGCGCGAAATGGCGAGGCAGGTTGCACATGAGATCAAAAATCCTCTTACACCTATGAAACTTAGTATTCAATACCTGCAGAAAGCAATTGACAATAACCAGAAAAATGTAAAAGAGCTGACTGCCAATGTCGCCAATACGCTTGTTGAACAGATCGATCATCTGTCAAAAATTGCAGCAGACTTTGCGCAATTTGCCAACATCGGCAATACAACGGTCCAGGTATTCGACCTGCATGATGTGATTGAATCATTGCAGTCGCTATATAAGTCGAATCATCGCATTCACATATCCTGGAAGCCTGTGCAGGATGAAGTACTGCTTCGTGCTGATAAAACTCAAATGAACCGGTTGTTCACCAATCTGTTTACAAACGCAGTAGATGCGTGCAACGGCCGCGATATGTGTGCTGTTCAAATTTCTGAATACCGCGACAACGGCATGGTTCGTATCAGTGTAAAAGACAATGGCGAAGGCATACCTGAAGAAATGCGCAATAAAATATTCATGCCGAATTTTACTACAAAATCATCGGGAACGGGTCTTGGCCTCGCAATGTGTAAAAGCATTGTTGAACAGGCGCATGGAAAGATCTGGTTTGAAACGATCGAGGGATATGGAACGACCTTCCACGTAGAGTTGCCTGTTATAGAGGAAGAAGATGTATAACTTTCGAAATGGGTATATGAGCAAAGGGTAACTGGCAAACGTGACTCATAATAGGAAGCGTATTATTTTATTGAAATGATAGGGTGGAAGTAGGAAGAGGAAGGGAAAGGGAAAGAGAAGAGGAAGAAAGAGAGGCGAAGGACGAGAGGCGAGTCTTCCCGAATAGAATAGATTTGATAGACTAAGAGGGTACTTCGATACAATCTGCCTGAAACAATAGATTTAAACGTATCCGTGTAATCCGTTTTAATCTGTGTTATCACCCAGCCATGATTCAAACTCCCCCAAACTTTTACTACTCAGATTATTCTCCCTCAACAATCCACCCTTTTGCGCTGACAGCACTCCATATCTTACATTATCAAATTCATCGATGGAATGTGCATCTGGGTCCACCGAGATCATTACTCCCTTATCCTGCGCGTAATCTATATGACGCCAGTCCATATCAAGGCGGCGGGGATGAGCATTTAATTCAATAACAACATCATTGGCCTTGCATGCATCTATGATCTTTTTATGATCAACCGGGTATCCTTGCCTGCTTAGAAGAAGTCTTCCGGTCATATGACCAAGAATGGTGACATGAGGGTTTTCCAATGCTTTCAATAAACGCATCATTGCTTTTTCTTCCGTCATTTTCAGATTGCTGTGCACAGAAATAATAACCAGATCGAATGTGCTGAGCATATCATTGGAATAATCGAGTGAGCCATCGTTGAGGATATCGCATTCGATGCTTTTAAACACTTTGAAATTCTTATGTTTTTTATTGACCTCATCGATCTGTTCATGTTGTGCACGAATTCTTTCTTCCGAAAGTCCATTTGCATAAAATGCACTTTTTGAATGATCGGAGATCACTAAGTATTCATATCCTTTCGCTATAGCTCCTTTAACCATTTCTTCGATTGTATTCACCCCGTCACTCCAGTTGCTGTGTGAATGAATAATGCCCCTTACATCGCCAGGTTGGATAATAGAGTCGTAGGTTTTAGATAAAACCAGGGCGGTCTCTCTCAGGTAAGGTGAAATGTAAGTTCTGCCTGCTTTTTTAAAAATAGATTCTTCATCATCATGATCTTCTTCCTCATGATGTTTTCTCCATTCTTCAAGAAAATCATTGCTGCAACTGGTGTTGAATAATTTGCTGAAAAATGATTTGGGCTTGCAGAAATAAAATTTCAACCTCACATTTTCGGGGGTCTTCAATAACAGGCTTTCATCTGATTCTTCCTCAACCGAGGCTGAGGGAAAATAATTTTTCAATTTATCTGCAGAAATGGTGGTCACCCATTCCAGCATGTCAATGATCTCCATTTGTCTTCTGAAAGCGCCAGTGAGTTCAGTTTTTTCATCCGGAAACTTTTCCTTGAGTTTTTTATCCAGTCCTATAGCA
>CAZCKF010000042.1:0-9922 GCA_964499155.1 uncultured Chitinophagaceae bacterium | reverse complement strand
TGGGCAAATAAAAAACTACCCTGGTTTTGTAAATAAAATTCTACCGCCTTCCTGATATTCTCCTGGGTCTTTTCACCAAACCCTTTGTAATTAAGCAACCTGTTCTCCTCGCAGGCATACTGCAATTCACCAAGGGTTTCTATTCCAAGTTCTTTCCAGAGCGTATTTATCTTTTTTGGACCGAGTCCCTTGATGTATAGCATTTCAAGAACACCGGGCGGTGTTTTTTCAACGTATTCCTTCAACGCAGACAATTCTCCTGTATCAAGTAACTCAACAACCTTCTTGCCCACGCTTTCTCCAATCCCTTTTAAGCTATTGATCTTTGCACGCGGAGTTTCGCTGATCTGTACTGGCAACTTTTCAATATTAAATGCAGCAACTGCATATGATTTTGCTTTGAATGAATTTTCGCCATGAATATCCATCAGCTTTGCAAGTAGTGAAAAGGCATCAGCTATTTCATAATTGTCCATGCTTCTAAGTTAATCAGTAAAATATCTCCACCATCCAGGAATAAATTCGTTTTCAGATTTCAAATCATACTCTTTCATTGAAAATTCAAACGCTATGATTGAGGAATTCCAGGACCGTAAATTTTCTGGAAAAACTGTGAATAACGCAAGAAAAAAATTTTATTGTGTGAGCCCAAAATCGTCGATTTTGACCCGATTTCTGGTTTTTGAGTCAGATTGGAGATTTTTTCAACTTTCAATTTTGAAGCTGATTTTTTTCCAAAAAGCAGTTTTATTTTTTTTAAAATAAATGCTGAAGATTAAAAAAATATTTTTCGCAACTGTTGATGAAATGATTTTTTTTCTTGTTTGCATGTTGGTGATGCTAATGAAGAAAAGAAAAAATATTTTCCAAATGGATAAAAATATTTTTCATCACAACAAAAATTATGGCGATGAAGTACGTGAAACATCAATCAGTGGAAAATCGCTACAGGCAAGGGTTTCAACGGAATCGAATTTATTCCTGGTGAATAAGAACATGAGTGTATATAAACGAAAAAGTCCCGGTAAACCGGGACTTCGTTATTTCTTTGAAGGAAAAGTAATTACTTTCTCTTCTTTGAAGCTTTCTTAGCAGCTTTCTTACGAGGAGCAGCTTTTTTAGCTCCTTTCTTAGAAGCTTTTTTCTTTGAAGCTTTCTTTGCAGTTGCCATTTGTTTAGAATTTACGGTTAGTAAAAAAAGGTTATCGACAGTAAAAATATAAAATATTTCAAACTGCCAAAATTTTTTAATAAAATCTTCGGCCGGGAAGGAACGTCATCAAATCGCACAAATTCAAGAATTCAAAGAAATACGATGCTTGTTTGATGAGTTTTTTATGCATCGACTTCTTTTTTTTAAATGCGAATTACTTTTTAAAATCCTGTTTCTTTTTTTCTGAAATCAGTTGAATATGTTGTTGACGAAACAACATTTAGGAAACATTGTTTTAAAACTTCGCTGAATATTTTGTGCCTTCTTTTTTAGATGAACGATGGAGATAACTGAAATGATTGGTGTTAAAAACAATTTTATAAAACCAGGATGTACTCGCAGTTTGTTTTCTAATAAGCAACAGTATCATGCATGGAATTGATCATTGATGATGTTGTTCACAACAACTCCAGTAATGTTTAATTGATTTTAGTCTGTCGGTGGTTTAATTACAATTGTTACTCGGGGGCAACTGTTTGCTGTATACTCCGAATGGCATGTATTTTTCATCCACCCGAAATAACCAAAGATTATATTCACTGTTGGGTTTTCGCGAACAATGATCCTCCAGGGGATTATTAAAAGAGAGGAGATATTTTATAGAATTTGCCGACCGCGAGTACCACATCGGGTTTTGATCCATGTCTCGGTGATACACCGTGCCAAGACTGACTGGTAGTTCAAAATTTGAACAAGCTTAATGAGAAGAGAAAAATGGTTTTGATTGTTTAAGCTGATGCTTCAACAGCATTCACCGATACAAAAGTGCGATCGTTGCGGCCTTTTTTGAACTCTACAACGCCATCAGTGAGAGCGAAGAGTGTGAAATCTCTCCCAACGCCAACATTTTTTCCGGGATGAAATTCTGTTCCGCGCTGGCGTACGAGAATATTACCAGCAAGAGCGGCCTGGCCACCAAAGATCTTTACGCCAAGTCTTTTACTTTGCGAATCACGATTATTTCTTACACTGCCTTCACCTTTTTTATGTGCCATCGTTGGAGCGTTTTATAATTAGCTGTTAATTATCTTTTTTGGAATTAGATATCCCTGTTACCTTAATACGCGTGTAATGCGTACGATGCCCTAATTTTTTTCTGAATCCTTTTCTTCTTTTTTGTTTGTAAGCAATGATCTTGTCGCCCTTTACATGGTCAACAATTTCAGCTGTGACTTTTGTCTTGATCGCATCACCGATCGTCACCTTTCCATCATTATCTGCAAGCAGGATATCGGAAAATTCAACCTTATCGCCTGTATTTCCCCCGAGGTGAGGAACATAAAGGGTTTGATCTTTTTCCACTTTAAACTGCTGGCCGGCTATTTTAACTACTGCGAACATGACTCAAAAATTAGGACGGCAAAGGTAAGGGTAAAATTGTTCCCGGCAAAAGGCGAAGGGCAGGTTTTATAAGGATTCTGGCCCGTAAGCCCCATTCGATATATTTGCCACTGATTGCCTCTGCTATTTGTATTATGAAGTTCAAATCTTTATTGGCGAAGCCATTCGCCTCCTATATATATAAGCAGATCCGTAAAGGTAGCACCTCGGCTCTTGAAGACCAGGAGGCCATACTTAAGCAATTGATTAAGACGGGGAAAGACACGGAATTTGGAAAGGCCCATAAGCTGGGTTCGGTTAATGGTTACAATGAGTATAAACAGGCTGTTTCCATCCAGGATTATGAACAACTTCGGCCATATATAGATAAGATAAAGGAGGGCAAGCACAATGTGCTTTGGAAGGGTAAGCCCATTTATTTTGCCAAAACCTCGGGAACAACCAGTGGGGTGAAATACATTCCGATTACCAAGGAATCTATTCCCAACCATATAACCACTGCAAGAAATGCGCTTTTATGCTATATGGCAGAGTCCGGTAACTCAGCATTTGCAAACGGAAAAATGATATTCCTTTCCGGATCCCCTGAATTGGAAAGAGTGGGTGGAATTCCTACCGGGCGATTAAGTGGTATCGTAAACCACCACATTCCTTATTATTTACGCACTAACCAGCTTCCCATTTATGAAACGAATTGCATTGAAGATTGGGAAACAAAACTTGACCAGATCGTAAAAGAAACAATGAACCAAAACATGTCGCTGATCAGCGGCATTCCACCCTGGATGCAGATGTATTTTGACCGGCTTACTGAATTAACAGGGAAAAAAATTGCGGAGCTGTATCCGAATTTTTCTGTTATGATCCATGGAGGTGTCAATTTCGAACCCTATAAGAACAGGTTGTTTGAAACCATTGGAAAAAAGATAGATTCAATCGAAACCTTTCCGGCATCGGAAGGATTTTTTGCATTTCAGGATACACAGAATGAAGAAGGTTTGCTGGTGAATTCAAACAGCGGCATTTTTTTTGAGTTTATTCCTGCAGGTGAAATTTTTGATCCGAATCCGACACGCCTTTCCCTTTCAGAAGTTAAAATCGGAGAAAATTATGCTTTGATCATCAACAACAATGCAGGCCTCTGGGGTTACAACATCGGAGACACAGTTCGTTTTGTTTCTTTGAATCCTTTCAGGTTGGTTGTTACAGGTCGAATTAAGCATTTTATTTCAGCATTTGGCGAGCATGTTATAGGTGAAGAAGTGGAGACGAGCCTGATGCAGGCAGCAACTGAAGAAAATGTGCATATTACAGAATTCACGGTTGCGCCAATGATCGAACAAGGAAAAGGCAAGTCATATCACGAATGGTTTATTGAATTTGAAAACCGGCCGGGAAGTATTGAAGGCTTTGCAGAAAAGATCAATGATAACCTGCGTAAGAAAAATATTTATTACGACGACCTGATCGCTGGAAACATTTTAAAGCCACTCAAGATCACACCAGTAAGAAAAAATGGTTTTATTGATTACATGAAATCAATTGGAAAACTTGGCGGACAAAATAAAGTGCCGAGATTGAGCAATGACAGAAAGATCGCAGATCAGTTAAGTAATTGGACAGAATAAATATCGAAAGACGAAACGTCAAGACAATAATGCTTCTAAAATTAAATCCTGAAATCCTTCTCTAATCCTGTTAATCTTATTAATGGAGTCCATCAAAAGAATTGCAATATTTGGTTCAACCGGGTCAATTGGTAAACAGGCACTCGAAGTGATTGCGGCAAACCCGGATAAATTTTCTGTTGAAATACTTACTGCACAGAATAATGACGAATTGTTGATTGAACAGGCGAAAAAATTTAATCCAAACCTTGTTGTCATTGGAGATGAAAAAAAATACAATGTTGTTAAGGAAGCACTTTCATCCACACATGTAAAAGTTTTTACAGGAGAAAAAGCTCTTGAAGAAGCGGCTGCCATGGATGCTTATGACATCATGCTCGCAGCCATCGTTGGGTATGCAGGACTCAAACCCACTTTGCAGGCAATCAGTAATGGTAAGGCTATTGCGCTTGCCAATAAGGAAACATTGGTGGTGGCAGGTGATATCATCATGCAAAAAGCTGTTGAGCACCGCGTGCCAGTGATTCCAGTCGATTCTGAACACTCAGCCATTTTCCAATGTCTCGTTGGAGAATCCAGGAATAAAGTTGAAAAAGTTATTCTTACAGCTTCAGGTGGTCCATTCCTCGGTCGCAAACCAAATTACCTGTTGAATGTAAAACGCGAACATGCGTTGCAACATCCCAACTGGAGCATGGGTGCTAAAATTTCAATTGACTCTTCAACTCTCATGAACAAGGGTCTTGAGATGATTGAAGCAAAATGGTTATTTAATCTTGTCCCCGAACAAATCCAGGTTGTGATTCATCCGCAAAGCATTATTCATTCGATCGTGCAATTCGAAGATGGAAGCATGAAGGCGCAAATGGGTCTGCCGGACATGAAATTGCCGATTCAATATGCGCTCGCCTTTCCGAAAAGAATTCCAAATGATTTTCCACGATGTGATCTGCGCAAAATAGGAACACTAACATTTGAAGATCCCGACCTGCGCACCTTCCGCAATCTTGCACTCGCAATGGACGCCCTCAATAAAGGAGGTAATCTGCCATGTGTTATGAACGCTGCCAATGAAATTGCAGTCTACGCATTTCTCCGCAACCGCATTGGATTCCTCGATATGACAGAAATAATCGAACGTGTAATGGATAAAGTGAAGTACATCGAAAGACCCTCATTGGACGAATACTTCGAAAGTGACGGTGAAGCCCGTAATTATGCAGCAGACCTGATTAAGTTATAATGTACGATATACGATATACGATGTACGATGTGCTGTAAGAAAATATGCGGCATCTCGGTTAAAATAGATAATCCTGCGAAGTGCTGGACATTGGGTATTGGACATTGTACATTGTAATAAAATTACTCTGGCTCTGATTCTTGCTTGAAGCCTGAAGCCTGATGCCTGAAGCCTTATATCACATTTAACAGCCCCCACCTCAGCCCTGCGTATTATATTTGCGCCTTATTATTGATTCATGCTCTATTTGCTAGCTTTTAACTGGTCTTCATTTTTCGCCAACCTCGGGCAATTTATTCTTGCCTTCTCTATATTAATCGTGTTGCATGAAATGGGTCATTTCTTTCCTGCAAAATGGTTTGGTTGCCGCGTCGAAAAATTCTACTTGTTTTTTAATCCATGGTTTTCTCTTTGGAAAAAGAAAAAAGGTGAAACGGAATATGGACTCGGATGGATCCCATTGGGTGGATATGTGAAAATATCAGGTATGATCGATGAGAGCATGGATAAAGAAGCCATGAAGCAACCTGCAAAGCCCTGGGAATTCAGGAGCAAACCGGCCTGGCAGAGATTGATCATCATGCTGGGAGGTGTGATCGTGAATTTTATTCTTGCATTGATTATTTTTTCGGCGATCCTATTCAAATGGGGTGAAGAAAAATTACCCATAAAGAACATGACTCATGGTGTCATAGCTGATTCAATTGGTCTGGCAGCAGGTTTCAGGGATGGTGACAAAATCGTTGCCATAAATAAAAAGCCGATTCAATACGCAAATGATATCAGTAAAAATCTTTTCCTGAACACGGGAGTAAATGTGACCGTTAACAGAGATGGGAGAGATACAACGTTAATCCTCCCTCCCGGAACGATAAGTCAGCTTACGAGAACACAACAACAATTATTTCTGTATCCACGTACACCTGTTGTGATCGATGGTGATGATAAAGTGAAATATGTATCGGGAAAACTTGAAAAGAATGACAAGATCGTGGGCATCAATGGAAGTTATTTTGAATTTTTTGATGATTATGTTGATGTAAAAAAACCATATAAGGATACCCAGATAACGTTACATGTGCAGAGGGCAATTGACACAGTGGATGTGGTAGTGAAAACCAATGAGAATTCTGCCACAGGTATTGCCATTGTAGAACCAGGCAAGTTATTGGGTACTGAAAAAATTGAATACGGATTTTTTGAATCGATTCCTGCAGGCATAAAGTTCGGAGTAGAAAGGCTCAAAGATTATATGCGCGGCATTCGACTTTTATTTACTTCAAAAGAACACCGGTTCCAGGATAATCTTGGAAGTGTGATCACCATAGGGAAAACGTTTGGTGGTGAATGGGATTGGAAAAGATTCTGGACAATGACCGCTCTTTTTTCCATCATACTTGCATTCATGAACATACTTCCCATTCCTGCACTGGATGGTGGTCATGCATTATTTACATTAATTGAAATGATTACGGGCAGAAAACCAGGTGACAAATTCATGGAATATGCACAAATGGTAGGGATGATCCTGTTGCTTGCATTGATGCTTTATGCGTTCGGTCTGGATATTTGGAGACTGTTTAAATAAGCTTCAGGCCTCAGGCCTCAGGCTTTAAGTTAAGTCTCAAGACTCAAGACTCAGGCACCAAGCATCAAGCATCAAGTGATCAAGCCTCAAGTCGGTACATATGTTGATTTATTGAAAAAGTTCAATTCTCCCGTTATTCTCATCGTTCATCGTATATCGTACATCTATCGTGGCAAATAAATTGCAAGCATAAAACAAACGAATTTTATGCAGGACAGAAATAACGAAAAAGATCCGCGTGAAACGAAAGAAGGTTTGAAACCCGATCCGGAAACGCTTCATACGACTGATCCACAGGAAGAAATGAAAGGTCCGATTTCTTCGATGATGCATGACACAGGAGAGTCTTTTGAAACAGATGAATCAAAGGAAGAAGCGGATGAAAAGAAAGAGAGAGATATGTAGTGTGTTCTTTACAGGCAAATCATGACCTGTGACCAAATCTTAAATCTGAATTCTTAAATCTAAAATTTTTCTTTTCATCAGAGGATGAAATAAAAATGCCCGCCTTCGCTAAAGCTATGGCGAGCAAAGTGGAGGTGACGAGTCCCGATAGCTATCGGGACGAACTCGTTATTTTTATGCTTAAATAAGTTGAATAAAAAAAGTCCCCGTTGGGGACTTTTTCGTGGAGGTGACGAGACTCGAACTCGTGTCCAAACATATTCTCCAAAAGCTTTCTACATGCTTATTCCGTCATTAATTGTCGGGAAAATGCAGGAAACGGACGTACCAACAATTTCCGTAGCTGGATGATCTTAAGCAGTGGTCACAGCCTTCCATTGCAGCAGCCTTGTATTTGTTTGATTAAGCGGAGGTAATTGATAAGGCTAACAATTATCCTCGGCTATTATGACTAACTAATCACTGATTAGGCAGCCATGGCATACTGAGTATTGCCATTTGTTGTTTACGTATTCAGATTAAAGTGCTAATTACGCAACGCACTGCATGCTTACACCCTCAAAGATCTATGCTGTCAAAACCAGGCACCCCCCTTTATTTCAAGCCTGCAAATTTACAAATTGATTTGTTAAAGGAACGATGAAATTAAAGAGTTGCCACTCACTGCATCGATAATCGAAAACTGATTAAATCTTTTTATAGTTGATTTGTACTAACAAACATGACACATCCAAACAAAAGAATTGCCATACAGGGAGGAGTCGCATCTTTTCATCACCAGGCACTGCTGCAATACTTTAAAAATGAACCAGAAATTATTGAATGTAAAAGTTTCCAGGAGCTGATTAAAAAAGCGCAGGACCAAACAATCGCTGATGGTGGTTTAATGGCAATAGAAAATTCTATTGCAGGTAGCATTCTGCCAAATTATGGCCTTCTACAAAAAAGTAATCTTCATATCACCGGCGAAGTTTACCTGAGTGTACAGCATGATTTGATGGTGATTCCGGGAACTACAATAGATTCTGTTACTGAAGTTCATTCTCACCCAATGGCATTATTGCAATGCCAGGATTTTCTCGAAAAATTTAATTGGGAGATCATTGAAAAAGCTGATACAGCCACCAGTGCGAGGGAATTATCTCAATCAGGTAATAAAATGGCAGCTGTAATTGCAAGTAAAATGGCGGCAGAATATTTTAATCTCGAAATCCTTCGGAAATCAATTCAGACTGACCAGGAAAATGCAACAAGATTTTTGGTGCTTGAAAATGAAAAAAATCCTAATGTTTCAAATGCAAACAAAGCATCCGTGTTCTTTATCGCACCTAATGCAAGCGGAAGCCTGGCAAGAATATTAAACCTGATTGCCGATGAAAAAATTAATCTTTCCAAATTACAAAGTCATCCTGTACCAAAAATGATATGGAAATATGGTTTTCATGCAGACCTTGAATTCGATGATGTTTCTCAATTTCATCGTGCAATGCAACATATCAAACCAGTTACAGAAACCATCCGCGTATTTGGAATTTATAGAAATGGGAAGAAATCCTAATCGTATAAGAATTTAAAAAACATGCCTGAGGCTAGAGGCTTATTCCTGAAGCCTAACGCCTGAAGCGTGAAGCCTAATTTTTATAGTCTCTCACACTATACTTGATCTCATTAACCGTCAGCACCTTTCCATCAAGAACAGATCTGTGTAAATACGTAATAGCTTTCTGACCATGTTCCGCACTTACCATGTTGATCAGGGCTGTTCCTCTTGACCGACCATTAATTACATCACGGATTACAACCGCAGATTCTACTTCACCATATTTTGCAAAGAGTTTTCTTAAATCAGAATCAATTGTATTATGACTAAGGTTAGAAACATGAATATTCATAAGATTAAATTTTAAATCCAAATTGACAATGTGTCCGGGAAAAAAGATTTGAGGTTGCCTGAAATTGGAAGTAGTATGCATGTAATGTACGCTTATTAACCCACATCGGACTGAAAATAAAAAGCTTCCATCTTAATGACGGAAGCTCTTGATCTAAAAACGCACACTCCGGTTTGTTTAATCTATCACACAAATGTTCCTCTTTTACTTTTCTAAAATCCGTTTCAGGTTTTCTGTTTAAGAAATTGTTTGAAAGTCACAATGTATTTCCCTTTGATTAGGATGGAATTAAACAGAGATTAGAATAGAATTAAAAATTGCATGATGCTGCCTTTAAACTGTCGCAACTTCAATTGTTTTGTAAATTGCAACAATGGAAGAAAGCCGGATATTGATCGTTGAAGACGAGAAAAAGATTGCGGATACATTAAAACTAGGATTGACTGAACACGGTTACCAGGTTGATGTAGCCTATGATGGAAATATCGGGCAGCGACTGATAGAAACTGGCAATTACAACCTGATTATTTTGGATATCAATATCCCGGGATTAAATGGTTATGAATTATGCCGTATTGTTCGGAGCAGGAATGCACAAATTCCCATCATCAT
>CAZCKF010000041.1:0-12888 GCA_964499155.1 uncultured Chitinophagaceae bacterium | reverse complement strand
TTGCATGTAATCAACCACAAGGTGTAAAAAAGCTTTGATCCCTGTTTTCATTCCTCGTTCATCCACCACAAAATCGGGTGTATGGTGCGGAGGTGTTTTCATTGGATCTGCTCCGGGTGTCATTCCGCCAAGATAAAAAAACAGGGAAGGAACCTTTTCTGCAAAGAAGGAAAAATCTTCTGCACCTGTAACAGCATTCATTAAAACGACATTCGTTTTACCGGCTGCGGATTCAAAAGAGGGGATCATTTGTTTTGTCAATGCGGGATCATTATAGGTTACCAGCGTTTTCATTTCAATAGAAGTTTCTGCAGTTGCGCCAGATGCTTCTGCAATTTTTGATGCCGTTAATTTTATTCTCTGATGAATATCCTGCTGCATTTTTTTATCCAGCGTTCTGATGGTTCCTTTCATTTCCATTTCTTCAGGAATAATATTAGAGCGAATGCCGCCATTCACAATGGTTACAGATATCACTGCAGCATTTTCTGTTAGTGCCGTTTGCCTGCTAACGATATTTTGCAATCCTGTAATTATTTGAGCACCCACAACAACCGGATCGATCCCGAGCCATGGTTGGGATCCATGACTTTGTTTGCCGCGCACCTTTATTGTAAACCAATCCGAAGCTGCCATCATGCCTTCCGGCCGATATTTTATTGTTCCAACAGGTGTGTGAGAATTAATATGAAGACCAAACATCACATCAACTTTTGGATTCTGCAACACACCTTCTTTCACCATCAGGTCTGCTCCACCCTCTTCTCCCGGTGGCGGTCCTTCTTCAGCAGGTTGAAAAACAAATTTTATCGTACCCTCGAGATCGTTTTTGTATTTGGATAAAATTTCTGCAACGCTCATCAGGATTGCAACATGCATATCATGACCGCATGCATGCATAACACCTGTTTCCTGTCCCGCAAAAGTTGTTTTTTCCTTTGACGCAAAAGGAAGATTGGTTCGCTCAGTAACGGGAAGCGCATCCATATCAGCCCTCAAGCCGATTACAGGTCCCGGCTTGCCTCCGGTTAACACACCAACCACTCCGGTCTTCGCAACATTTTCTTTTACATCTATTCCGAGTGATCTCAAATGCGCAGCAATAATTTTTGCCGTCCTGAATTCGCGGTTGCCAAGTTCAGGGTGCTGATGAAAATCACGACGCCACTGAATACATTTTGACTCAATGGTTGCGGATTCTTTTTCAATTGCAGATTTTATTTTTGAAAGTTGCGCATCACTTTGCATCACAAACAGTGACATCGCAATCAAGAACAGGAAACGCATTGATTTGTTTTTTATGAATATACCAAAGCCAAGCAGATAAACCTGTCGTTTCACCTCCTGTTTATTTTGTTACTTTTATTCCAATGCTGCTTCGCCACGTCCCATTTCTCAGAGCTGTTCTTTTGCACAGCCTTACTGCTTTTGGCGGACCACAGGCGCATCTGGGAATGATGCTGAAAACTTTCGTCCACAAAACACCTTATGTCACCGAGGAAGAACTTTTTGAATACAATGCTTTTTGCAATTTGTTGCCTGGCGCTTCTTCAACACAGACGCTGACGCTGATTGGTTATAAACGCGGGGGTGTTCCGCTTGCTGTGATAACGTTAATCGTTTGGATTTTACCGGCAGGTTTGATCATGGGAGCCTTTTCATTTTTGCTACATTATTTTGACAGGCAGCATTACACACAGATATTTTTAAATTCATTCCGCCTCTTGTTGTTGGTTTTCTTGCCTACGCGGCCTTTGCGGCTTTTCATGTTTCGATAAGAAATACAATCACCTGGGTTATTATGATTGTCAGCAGCATTGCGACACTGTTGTTATTCAAACAGCCCTGGATATTTCCATTGTTGATTGTGCTTGGCGGTGTGATGACAAACCTGAGCAGTAAGAGGATTCCGCAGGTAGAACAAAAGCCAAAAAAAATAAAGTGGTCGAACATCTGGATGTTTGCGTTCTTATTTATTGTCGCGGGATTGCTAAGTGAGATTGCGCAAAAGGGAGATTGGCCAAACCGAAAACCAATCAGCTTGTTTGAGAATACGTACAGGATGGGCAGCCTGGTATTTGGTGGAGGACATGTATTGTTGCCCATGATGTATGAGCAGTTTTCTGTTCGCCCCGAAGTGTTGCAGAAAAAAAACACAGATCGTGAAGTAGTTTATATAAAGAAAGATGACATGTACACCGGCATGGGCGTTGTGCGCGCAATCCCCGGACCCGTGTTTTCTATTGCCGCATTTACCGGAGGAATGGCTTTAAAAGATATGGGCACAACCATGCAGGTTTTTGGTTGTTTGATTGGGCTGCTTGCCATTTTTCTTCCCAGTGCGCTGCTGGTTTTATTCTTTTACCCCGTTTGGCACAACCTGAGAAAGTATGCAGCAATTTATCGATCGCTTGAAGGGATCAATGCTGCAGTAGTTGGGATCATGGTTGCGTCTACAATTTATATTCTGAGAGATGTGTCAACAACGGATACTACAACGGTGGTGATAGATGTTATAATTATTGTTGGAACATTTCTTTGCCTCCAATTTACACGCCTGCCTTCTCCATTGCTTGTTGCGTTGTGTATTGTGTTGGGATATGTGTTTTAATTCAGAGCGCCTTTCGATTCTCGCCGATCGCGGCACGCTGCACGCTTCACGCTGCCTCTCCTATCATTTATAGTAATTGCTTCGTTCGATTTCTTCCCGAACTTTTTCCGGTACCAGATGACGAATTGATTTGCGTGTTCTCGACAACTCACGGATATGTGTAGCCGAAATATCAAGTAGAGGAGCTTTTAAAATCTGCACGCGATTATTAACCGAAACCTTTTCATGACTCGGACGCAGATAAACCAGGATATTATAATTGTTTAAAATAAAATCGCCGTTTTTCCAATTAGTCAAATTTTCAAAGCTGTCACTGCCCATGATGATCGTGAATTCATGCTCTGGATATTTCTCTGCGAGATACGCCAGCGTATTGACGGTGTAAGACGGTTTGGGTAAATGAAATTCAATATCGGATTCTTTCATCCGCGGATCATCTTCGACAGCCACTCTAACAAGATGCAGCCTGTCATATTCATTCAACAGGGATGCGCTTTCCTTAAATGGGTTTTGGGGAGAGACAATGAACCAGATCTTTTCTACATCCGTTTCATTTAATACATGATTTGCTATGATCAGGTGGCCAACGTGAATGGGATTGAACGATCCAAAATAGAGCCCGATCTTCATATGTGTTTGAAAATCAATTATCTATATCCACAATTATCTGATCTGCCTCATCGAGGCGGAGACTGAGCGAATATCCGGAAACACGAACTGATATCGGATCTCCGAGAGGAGCAATCTTTTCAAGCACTACCCGTTCACCAGGCAGGCATCCCATTTCCATCAGCTTAATATGCATGTCATTGCTGGAAAAGGAACGAATGGTCCCAAATTGCCCGGGCCTTAATGTTGAAAGCTTCACTTCCATACTCAAATCTACCCTTGGATTTAGGAATGCGTTTACGAATTTTGAAAAATGCCTTCTACAATTAAGTTTTTTCAAGCAGATCGTCCCATACCTATTCGAAGTCGGGGACCGGTTAAACAATTATTGATGAAGGTATTTCGAGATTACAAGGTCAAGGTCGACTGGGTTCATTTTATCTTTTGTTCTGATATCACGCTCCTGCAGTTAAATAAAGACTTTCTGAAACACGATTATTACACTGACATACTCACCTTCCCTCTTCAAAAGAACCCTGTTCAAGCCGAAGTTCACATAAGCACAGATCGTGTAAAGGATAACGCTGTACAATTCGAGCATCCTTTTTCAGAGGAAGTTATCCGGGTAATGATTCACGGAGTTCTTCATCTGTGTGGCGAGAAAGATAAGTCCGCTTCTCAGGTTAGTCGAATGCGTGCCCTGGAGGATAAGTATTTGAAGAAAGTTCCACGTGAAACCTGACAGAATTTAAAGGATTGGTAAAGGATTAATAGGATTGGACGTTTCACGTGGAACGAATCCATTTTAAAACGAGGTAACTTTGCGGCCATGTTTCCGGAATATGATGTAATTATTGTTGGGGCTGGCCATGCAGGTTGCGAAGCGGCAGCGGCTGCTGCGAATATGGGCTCTAAGGTGTTGCTTGTTACGATGAACATGCAAACCATTGCCCAAATGAGCTGTAATCCCGCCATGGGAGGCATTGCAAAAGGGCAAATTGTTCGTGAGATCGATGCAATGGGTGGATATTCCGGGATTGTTAGTGACCAATCCATGATCCAATTCCGTATGCTGAACCGTTCTAAAGGTCCGGCCATGTGGAGCCCGAGGTCACAAAATGACCGGATGCTTTTTTCGCAGAAATGGCGGGAGATCCTGGAGCAAACCAAAAACCTGGATTTTTACCAGGATATGGTTAATGGGATACTGGTTGAGGGCGGACGCGCTGCGGGCGTATTGACTGGCTTGGGTCACAAGATCAAATCCAAAACAGTGGTTCTCACAAATGGAACATTTCTTAATGGAGTAATTCACATAGGTGAAAAGAGATTTGGTGGTGGCAGGGTAGCAGAGAAGGCGGCGACTGGAATAACAGAGCAATTATTAGAACTCGGCTTTGAATCTGACCGGTTGAAAACCGGGACACCACCACGCGTTGACGGTCGATCACTCGATTACTCAAAAATGGAAGAGCAGCCAGGTGATGAGAAAATTTCGGGATTCTCTTACCTGGACATTCCCAAGCCCACCCATCAAAGAAGCTGTTGGATTACTTATACGAACAGTGAGGTTCATGATATTTTAAAAACCGGGTTTGACAGAAGTCCCATGTTTGCTGGTAGAATTGAAGGCGTGGGACCAAGGTATTGTCCGAGCATTGAAGACAAGATCAACAGGTTTGCGGAGAGAGACAGGCACCAGTTATTCATTGAACCTGAAGGATGGAACACCGTTGAGATTTATGTAAATGGTTTCTCAACATCCCTGCCAGAGGAAACTCAATACGAAGCTCTTCGTAAAGTGCCGGGCTTCCAAAATGTCCGGATATTCAGACCGGGATATGCAATCGAATACGACTATTTCCCACCAACCCAATTGAAGTATTCGCTGGAAACGAAAAACATGGAAAACCTGTTTTTCGCCGGCCAGATAAATGGAACCACAGGATATGAAGAAGCAGCCTGCCAAGGTATGATGGCTGGGATCAACGCTCATTTAAAAGTTGTTGATAAAGAACCACTTATATTAAAAAGAAGTGAAGCATATATTGGCGTTTTAATAGATGACCTGATTAGCAAGGGCACCGAAGAACCATACAGGATGTTTACTTCCCGTGCAGAATTCCGGACTCTTTTGAGACAGGATAATGCAGACCTGAGGTTAACTGAATTGAGTTACAAGCTTGGATTAGCGGGTGAAGAACGGATGGTGCGGGTGAATGCAAAAAAGTCACAGGTAAATGCGATTACCGAACTGCTCCAGGAATTATCAATTACGCCTGATGAGGCAAATCCTTTCCTTGCATCCATTCGATCAAGTCCAATTCTTGAAAAGCAAAAAGCTTCAAAGCTCTTGTTGAGACCAGATGTTGAACTCGAGGATATGGTTGAGAAGCTTTCTCCAATAAAAAATGCTTTGATGGATTTTAGCAGTGATGCTATAGAACAGGCTTCCATTCAAATCAAGTATGAAGTTTACATTGGAAAAGAAAAAGAACTGGTCGAACGCATGAAGCAAATGGAAGAATTACAAATTCCGGAAAACTTCGATTACAAGCGAATACGCGCACTAAGCTCCGAAGCCTCAGAAAAACTTTCCCGCATACGCCCTGGAACCTTGGGACAGGCGAGCAGGATTTCGGGCATCAACCCGAGTGATGTGCAAATTCTGATGGTTTACATGGGGAGATAGGCGGTGGTGAGTGGTGAATCGTGAGTGGTGAGTGGGCAGTAAAACACCCTAAGAATTTGTAAAATCATTTAAAAATTGAAGCGGTTATTTCTTTTATCTGCTGCATTCATTTTGTTCAAAATCAGTTTTAAGTTTCGATCTTTCTTCTTTCAATTCTAAATTCCGCACAGTTAGAAGAGCCAATCAAAAATCAAAAACCAAAAATCAAAAATTGAGATTGGATTTCAGGATTTGTTAAGGAAAACAGGATTCCTATAAATCAAAAAACCTATCTCTACCAGAGACAGGTTTGCTGTTCGTTATTTACGAACTTAATTCATTATGGAGTGTGCTTTAGCGAGGAGATCTTGAAGGAACTTCACGCTTACGGTAAGCACCATTTACACGATAGTCGAATGCATCAGGAGAAGACGCGTTTCTGACAACTTTCTTGATTCCTGTCTGCGGTTTTCTGGTGGTGAAAATGGCGAGGCTTGACCAATCACTTAGTCCATTGAATCTGACCTTAATAATATCAATCAGCGAATTCAACATTTTCTTTTCTGGTTTTTAAAGGATATTGACTAAAATGGATTCTACGGGTTAAATATTCTAAGGTTAAATTTCGTATAAGAAAAACTCCATGTCAACCCACATTCGCCCAATCGGCATGGAGTACCATTGAATAATTATAAAAGTTCGATAAGTGCCATTTGCAATTTTGTAAATGAAAGCGGCATTACATAGTTGAATTATTCACCATAAGAGAATCCACTTATGATGGAATATTAACTACTATTGAAATCAATATGTTAAAGCGATTGATGGGACCGGATCCAGCCGCTGTCGATGGAGTTTTTCACATAAATAAATCCATTGAAACTGCCCAAAACAGGCAGTTCAGCAGGTCCGGTAATCGTTTTTACGATTAATGCATTTTCTGTTGGAGTTGCGTATAAAGCGAAATTTCCCCCTCTTTTTTCCGTAATAATCGGGCGATTTGCAGCCGTTAAATTTGCCCTGGAAATATACATTTCCCGGTCATCTGGCAATCGAGTTTTATATCCATCAGAAGACACTGCCGTTACGATCACAAGAGAGTTTTTTAAAATTTTATTTCCTGATTCATTTAGTTCTTTTAAAGTGCGATACAATGACCAGGTCATTATTTTTTCTGAAAGGATTGGCGGCTTTTCCGAATCCGGTTTTACAAATGGATAGGGGTCAATAGCACCGCCAGTTGAATAAATTCCAAAATGCAAATGTGGTTTGGTTGAAATAGCGTTTCCGGTATTACCAACAAGCCCGATTGTGTCACCAACCTTTACCATATCACCATCCTGCACGAGCTGTTTATCGAGATGAGCATAATAAAGCGTGTAATTTCTTCCTGTGGGTCTTAGCCATACCACTTTTCCTCCGAGGTTATTTTCGTTAACACGACTTACCCTCCCTGGAGCAGCAGCAATCAATGGCGTTCCTCGCGGAGCAAATATGTCAATGCCTTCATGACTTCTTGCACCACCATCTCGTTCTGCACCCCAAAAACTTTGTACACGCGCATCTTTATGTTTTACAGGAAATGCAAGTGAGGGTCCTGCAGAGATCTGCAATGAATATTCAATGCTTTTTAATAATTCAGGTTGTAATCGTAAAATGTAGTCACCTGCTTTTTCAACTTCGAATTCAATGGATGATGTTGTAGTATCGGCAAATTCCAGTGGACCATCATCTGCTGCAATGGCAAGTGCATCCCATATTTCTGTATATATTTTTGCTCCTGTTGATGGTTTTTTCTGTAACCGGATAGTAATTTTTTCACCTCGTTTTGCATTGAACATATATCCTGCTGCTGCAACTGCATTGGCAGGAAAAAATCCATTTTCACTATGAGGAAGAGTAATTTTTAATGGAGACCTCAATGCCTTTTTTGATGCGTCAAACCATGCGCGCCCCATTGCTGTCTGGTGCAGGCCTGCGTTGGTTAATTGTTCCGCATAGGAAGCATGAGGTGTTTTCTTTGATTTGAAAACATTTCGTCCACAACCAAAAAGAATAATAGTTAACAGCAGGAAATATTTCATAAAAAAATTACCGGCAACAAAAGTTACCGGTAAACTTACAAACTTAAAAAAGTCATTTTTTAGTGTGATTGTAGTGTTAATCTGTTCGAATTAATAATGATATTTCGAACAGAAGTTCACGTTTCACTTTTCACCTTTGACAAATAGAATAATTAACCCATCGATCCTGTATTCCTCCCAGAAGTATCATAAGACCCATCTGAACCCCCGCGATTAAAATCAAAATTCTTTTGTGTAACACGAATCCTGTTTTCAACATGCGTAATACCTGAAATGGATTCAACAAGATCTTCAGCACGGCGTTTTGCATCACGGCTGTCAACAGTTCCTGATAAAATGACTTCTGCGCCTTTCACTTCAATGTCAATATCAGAAGCATCAACGTATGGATCATCACTCAGCCGGTCGCTGATGTCTTCACGAATTCGTTCATCAGACCTGCGATATCCTTTTGGTCCTTTACCCTTGTGCGGACCTGATTGTTGACTGCGACCCGTGCGGTTTTCATCCTGCCTGCGGCGTCTTTCTGCTTCTTCATCTCCAAACCATGATGCTACTTCATCAGTTGTACGATCCCACCATGTCCTGTTGTTATTGGAACGATTGCGATCATTGTCACGATTGCGATCACGATATTGGGACTGGTTTCCATAATTCGAATTGCCATAGGACTGTTGCCCAAACTCCTGTTGACCATATTCGGAATTTCTCTGCCTACGCAAATGATCACTGTACTGATTTTGATTTTGCTGCCCATATTGCTGTTGACCACTGTACTGATTGTATCCACCATCATACGCGGCACGATTAACACCAACGCCAGCAGCGCCACCCCATGTATTGAATTCAGGATGCTGATCTACATCACGATTAAAATCGCTGCCATGATTGTATTCATTTCCAAAATTGGACTGCTGGTTCTGTCCGCTATAGCCACCTGAATATCCGCCAGCAAAATTTCCGCGGCCACTGCTGTATCCGCCGCCATAATTACTTCCCTGGAAAGAAGAACCACCATATTGTGATTCACCACCGAATTGACCACCGTAACCGCTGTGCTGGTTTTGCCCACCGCGGTAACGCGAATTGCCATATTGTTGTTGGCCCTGATCATTATATTCTTCCTGATCACGGCGTTGTTTGTTTGAATAATTACCCTGATTATGCTCTGCCATAACTAGAAAATTTAAGTGTGAACAATGAGAATTGACGAGAGATATTAGTCAAAAAATTATACCATGATTACACGAATTAAGACGAATTGCACGAATGGATTACAAGGTTTGGTCGGATTACACAATAGCGTGGCTGAGGGGGGAAGAGTAAAAAGCAAACTGAAGAATAACTAAGGTCATTGACTGTTTTAATAAATTAGCAGTAAGTAAAAAACATTGCGTGCTGAGAATTTCTATTATACTTATTGTTCTTTCTTTTTGTATAATAGTCATCCAGGGAAATCACCTCGGTGGAATATATTTGCTCTATTTAATTCTCGGATTATTAAAATTCGGCATTCACTCTATAATATGGATTGCAGGAACTCTCTGTTTGATAAACGCATATTCAAAATTTAATGATCATAAAAAACTGCGTTTGTTGATTTACGGAGGGTTGAGTTGTTACTGGATTTCATTGGGTATATTTTTCTTTTCGCCAGGCGGAGATTTGTCTGAAGAAATTTATAGCTATCAGCCTTTTATACTCACATTTCTATTTTTTGCTGTGTCTAATGCTTTTAAGCATTGTCTCTTTAGAAGTATATATAAAAAGAAAAACCAGTCTTTTTACAACGCATAATTGAATCGCCGTAAACGGACAAAGAAGACTAGAATGCAACTCATTGTTGCTCTCGATCAAAAAGCGCGTGTCATATTTTTAATTAGATTATATTGAAGATGTCATTTTCCACTATTTCTTCAAACCACCTTTTTATGAGAAAAATACTTTTTCTGAAATTTTCAATTTTATTGTTTTGTCATCTACACGCACAAAATGTCGGAATTGGAACTGGCAGCGAAACCCCGACTGAACAACTTCAACTTGGCAATTTCTCCAACTTTACAAGCACATATTTATTGATCAACACCACAGGAGGAAACCAATATCGAGCAGGTATAAAACTCCGGCATTACAGCGATGAACATGGTTTTACATTGGTCAGCGACGAAACGCAATCAAACTTCAAAATTCTCAGGCATATTTATAATTCGCCGGGCGAACTGGCTTTTTTAATTGACGGTTTTAATGGTAACGTTGCAATCGGTTATCCTGCTGCAACGAATAAACTTTCAGTGAATGGCACGGCAGATTTTACAAGGGTCGCGATTGGTACAGGCACAGCCTCAACATCAGCAGCATTAGATGTTAATTCAACAACACATGGGTTTCTTCCACCAAGAATGACAACTGACCAAAGAGCTGCGATTGTTTCACCGGATGAAGGACTTGTGATCTACAATACGGTGACGAGAGACTTGGAATTTTTTGATGGTTTATTTTGGCGATCAACCAAAGCGGCAATTATTCCTACCGGAGCTGTTTCAACTAACTACGATCATGGTTTTTTGCCAGCAATTTTACCAGACGCTCCCTCATATCAATTTTTGGGACGTACCATTACAATAAATGTTTTGGAAGGTCAACAAATAATGGTCACTTCCACTGCTTCCCTTGGTACAACAGTGGGAGCTGTTTTGGAGCGAATAAACATTGGTTTTAGCGTTTCGGGCGGCGCTGTTAGTGGTTCTAATGATTTCATACTGAACACGCGTATGTCTGCCAACGAAAGAATGCCCATTACATTATCCGCCACGTATAAAAACCTGACTCCGGGGACCTACACGTTTGGAATGATTTACCTAACAGCTCCAGGGCAAGCAAGCGCCTGGAACAACAACGACTGGAGCAGAACTCTGGTTACGGTTTTTAATTGATAGAAGTGTTTATTTCTTCTCGGGGATCAAATCAATCAAATCAATAATATGCTTGGGTTTTTGTGCAAGGCGATCCTGAAGATCACTGATTAAAAAACGCCGATTCAAAGACCAACAAAAAAAATTGAGCTACAATTTTGTAGCTCAATCAATTTAAAAGAGATTCCGTGGTGTGGGGCGGGATCGAATGCAGACGCGCTAGCGGTCTGCATCCAGACCGCCGGCAGGCGCGTCTGGACCGCTGCCAGAATATTTTGATATGAAAGCTTCGATTCTTATTCGGGAAGTAATATTCTTCAATTTTTTTTCCAAAGCTCTTGCTTCTTTAAGTGTGAGTTTTATACAAGACCATCTCAGTATCCAGGGCGCATATCTTGATGTTGCGATTTCTTTTCCCGCATTGTGTTCGTTTAATCGCCTTTTCAAATTATCAGTGCAACCCTTATAAAAGGAGCCGTTCTTCAATGATTCTAAAATATAAACGTAGTACATAAAAAAAGCCCCTACGAAATGTGAGGGGCTATTCTGTGGTGTGGGGCGGGATCGAACCGCCGACACAAGGATTTTCAGTCCTTTGCTCTACCGACTGAGCTACCGCACCAAAGCGCAAGATCCAAGGTCCAGGCGCTCAAGGTCCAGGAAAGATTCAAGCATTTAAGAATAAAGGCAAGAATCAGGGACCATAGTTTTTAAGAACCAAGGGCTGCAAAAATAAGACTTCGTGCTGAAGAAAATTCAATATCCAATGTCCAATCTCCAAAACCACCAAAGAATACGCTCTGGTCTTGAAACTTAATTTCTTATTACTTTCCTGGACCTCGGACCTTGTATCCTGGAACTTCCTATTTAGAGACCGTATTCCGACAAGAATTTGATCCGCATAATCTTCAACTGCTCCCAGTTAAAATTCCCATCCGCAAGTTCTTCCTGTGCAACTTGTAATGAGGACGTTTCGCAGCTTTTAAAATATTCAATGATCTCTTCCTGCTCGTATTCGTCGAGCATCTGGTCGATCGCGTAATTCAGATTTAATTTTGTTCCGCTTGCAGCAATTGTTTCCATTTCTTCAAGCAGCTCATCAATGCGCCAGTCCTTGTTTTTTGCAATGGTCTCGAGCGGCATCTTTTTGTCAACCTGCTGGATGATGAAAACCTTGTTTCCGCTCTTATTCACAATTGATTTCATTACGAAATCATCAGGACGTTCAATATTGTTTTCCTCGACATATTGTTTGATAAGTTCAACAAATGGTTTTCCGTATCGCAACGCCTTTCCCTTACTCACGCCCTGGCATTTTTCCAACTCCTGGATCGTGGTTGGATACAGCGTTGCCATATCCTGCAATGACGTTTCGAGAAAGATCACAAATGGAGGAAGTGATTTCTTCTTTGCTTCCTTCTGACGAATCTCTTTTAGTAATTCGAAAAGCTTTTCATCGGCTGCAGTAGAACCGCCGCCTGATTCTGATCCTTCTTCATCATCCTCATTGGCATCTTCATATAAATTGTTCAATACAATGCAGAATGATTTTGGCTTTTTCAAAAAGTCTTCACCACGCTTGGTGAATTTCAGCACACCATATTCTTCAATATCTTTTTGCAACATGCCCTCGAGCAATGCATGCCTGATGAGTGTGTGCCAGAAATGTTCGGGTTGTTCGTTTCCGGTTGCAAAAACATCGAGACCTTCATGACGATACATCTGGATCTGAGGTGTGAGCTTTCCAATCACCATATTCACGATGTAGTCCGCAGCGAATCTTTCGTCAAGAGCTTTAATGGCTTTAAATAAAACAACCAGTTGATCTTTCGCTTCTACTTTTTCCTTTGGATTGCGGCAATTGTCACAATTCCCGCAATTTTCCTGAGCGTATTCTTCACCGAAATAACCAAGTAATATTTTCCTTCGACACATGCCACTCTCGGCATAGGCAACAGTTTCCTGTATAAGTTGTGCGCCCACTTCGCGTTCGCTCAGCGG
>CAZCKF010000040.1:11025-12926 GCA_964499155.1 uncultured Chitinophagaceae bacterium | reverse complement strand
CTTAATTGCCCGCCAACAACAAATCGGCCATTGTTATAATCACAGTCGAAGATGTGCGCGCTATTTGATGCATTTGGAAGTATATGCGTAAAATAACCCGGTGGAGCAGAAAATCCTTGTGAATTCGCGCCCGGTATTTCCCAGCGTGTTCCGTTATATACACGCAAGGTCTTGATTCCAATATCATACACAACAAGACCTGCTTCCGGATTCTGTATCGCCTGTATCTCCGTCCACGTCATCCTTGGTGGCAGAAATCCCTTGTTATTACTCTTTACATCAAGCATTGCACTTGGAGCGGGTGGTGCACCTGTATTGTTGATGGAAACCTGTGCATTCGCATTCGAATAACAAAAACAAATAATCAAGGAGGATACAATGACTTTCATATTATAATGTGTTAAATAAATTCAACATACAGGAATAAGCCCCTTTAATGTCTCCAAAAGCCAACAGCCAAAAGCTAATAGCCGTTTTCATAGGTATTCCATAGTTAACTTTGCCCCATGAACCGCCCTATAGTACTCTTTGACGGCGTGTGCAATTATTGCAATTCACTGGTGAATTTTCTCATCAGGCAGGATAAAAAACGGGTTCTGAGATTCGCTCCACTTCAATCATCGGCTGGCAGTGCCATGATTCATCACTTTCGCATTGATACAAAGAATACAGATTCAATGATCTTCATCGAGAACGGAAAAGCTTTTCTGAAATCTTCTGCTGCATTAAAAGTGTACAGCAAACTTCCATGGTACTGGAAATGGACCCAGGTCTTCTGGATCGTTCCCAAATTCATCCGCGACGCAGTGTACGATCTCTTTGCATCCAACAGGTACACTTTGTTTGGAAAAAAAGATCAGTGCATGATTCCAACTCCGGATGTAGCGAGTAGGTTCCTGCAGTGAATTTTAGATTTAAGATTTAAGATTTGCTTTACTGTTTCGATCTATCAACTGCTTACAAATTTCAAAAAGGTTTTAAGGGTGCCCACTGCCTACTGCCTACTGCCTACTGCCCACTGCCCACTGCCAACTCACGACTCACGACTGCCCACTCACCACTCACCACTCACATCATTTATCCTTCTTCAACAATTCTATCAACTGCCGGTTCTGCTCTTCCAATTTCTTCATCCGCGTTTGCAAATCATCAATGATCGCCTGCTGTTCCTGCACAGCCTTTACAAGTGGAACAACAAACTCACTGTATCCTAAACCATAATTATCTTTTTCACCCTGCGGTTTTTTTACGCCACTAAAATTGTAACCAATTTTCTGCGCGGCTGCTTCTACTTCCTGTGCAATAAATCCGCTGTACACTGGTGAATTAGTATTTCCATTCTCTTTGTTACCAAGGAATTTGTTGTATGCTGCAAAATCAGTTGTGTAAGTCACCGGACGCAGAAGTCGAATGAATTCAATGCCTGGAACATTTTTTTCAACATCTTTTTTGAATCTTCCATCACTTGGGAAACTCCAGCCCACCTGTCCTTCGATGACGGTAACAGATGCATCACCAATTCGTACTTTATTCGAAGCATTTACTTTCGCATTCGCCCCGATTGCAGTGGCATTTGTTAACGTACCATTATTAACATCAGCAAAAAAACCAATCGCAGTATTACTCGAACCGGTCGTAACACTGAACAATGCATCTGCTCCAAACCCTGTATTATAATTTCCAATTGAATTATTATAAAGCGCTGCATAACCAAAACCGGAATTAGCTGATGCCGAAGAATTGGCGGTCATTGCATATGTTCCGAATGCTGCATTTTGCGAACCATTAATGTTATAATACATACTGCTCCATCCCACTGCAGTATTTAGCTGTCCACTTGTATTGGCTTGCAAAACATTTAATCCCAATCCAGTGTTGTAAGATCCATTATTAGAGGAAAG
>CAZCKF010000040.1:0-11015 GCA_964499155.1 uncultured Chitinophagaceae bacterium | reverse complement strand
TCAGCACCTGTACTATTCGCATAGAGTGCACGTGTACCCACTGCAGTATTGAAATTTGCAGTGGAATTTGAGCGCAGAGCATTTGCACCAATTGCTGTATTGTTGGATCCTGATGAATTGGTGTAAAGCGCAGAATCTCCAACACCCACCAGATTGTTTCCGCCAATATTGTTATAAACAGAACGAACACCAATACCGACGTTTCCAGAACCGTTGGTATTCTCAAACAAACTGTGATGACCAACTGCTACATTTCGATTTCCTGTTGTATTTCCTTCCAGTGATTCATAACCAACACTGGTATTGAAATTTCCGGAATTGTTTAAAAACAAAGAATGAAATCCCACTGCAGTATTATTGGTTCCGGTAGTATTAAAATATAAGGCACTCGCTCCAATAGCGGTAGTTGCGCTTATTCCCTGCTGTTGTCGCAAAGCCCATGTTCCGACAGCCACATTTCCGGACCCCGTACTGTTGTTAAACATAGCTTCGTCACCAATAGCCACATTGTGATTGGAAGTTGTATTAAAAAATAATGCTTCAACACCCATAGCCACATTCCTGTTCCCAGTGGTATTATTATACAGTGCATTTGTGCCGGCAGCAACATTCGAAATGCCTGTTGTGTTTTGATATAGCGTTGCATACCCGAATCCTGAATTCTCTGTCGCTGTATTTGCATACAAAGACCATGAACCATAAGCTGCATTATTGGAACCTGTCAGATTAGAATACAGGCTACGAAAGCCGGTACTCGTATTATAAACTCCTGTGGTATTGAACCGCAAAGCATCAGATCCCAATGCGACATTATTCCAACCAAGCGTATTGTCTTGAAGAGAATTAAATCCAAGTGCGGTATTTCCTGCACCAATTGTATTTGCAAACAACGCTTTTGATCCAACTGCAGTGTTATTCACTCCTGCTGTTGGATTGCCAGAAATGCCAACATTGTTGTAAAGTGCAGAATCTCCAATAGCAATAAGGTTACTGACAATATTATTAAAGTACAGGGCGCGAACACCAATTGCAATGTTTGAATGACCAACCGTATTATGGTTTAATGCTTCCCAACCCATTGCCTGGTTGTGATTTCCACTTGCATTCCAATACATCGATGCGACTCCAATTGAATTATTAAACTGGCCACTTGCATTTTCATGCAAACTCAGTGCGCCGATTGCCGAGTTATATGATCCGCTGATGTTTTGCCTTAATGCCTCGTCACCAATTCCAACATTGCTCAATCCAGTTGTATTAAGTAACATCGATGTGTTCCCGATTGCAACATTAAAATTTCCAACAGTATTATTCCGCATGGACTGATATCCCAATGCCACATTACTGAACCCCGTGGTATTACGTAATAACGCAGATGCACCGATGCCCATGTTATAACTGCCACTTGTATTACCTGCGAGCGAATGATACCCAAGTGCAGTATTTGATATTCCCGATGTGTTTGTGCGCAATGAACGAGAACCGACACTTGTATTTTCAACGCCAAAGTTCGAATACAATGCCGAGTCACCAACTGCAACAAGTGCATTTGTAAATTGATTCGAAAAAAGTGCACGGTAACCAACAGCAACATTATTGTTTCCATTAAAATTGAAATTTGCTGCGAGTGTTCCTATTGCTGTATTCCTATTCCCGGTCGTATTACCCGCGAGTGTATTGCTTCCTGCAATCACGTTTTCTGATCCTGTTGTATTCCAAAAGCCTGCGCCTTGCCCAATTGCAGTATTGGTGCTGCCCGATGTATTGTTTGCAAGGGATGACGTTCCAAATGCAGCATTGCTTCCGCCAAAACCATTTTCTGCAAGACTGTTGTGTCCCATTGCAGTATTGGAAACACTATTATTATTTTTCAAAGCACGATATCCAACGGCCGTATTCCAGGTTGAATTATTCACATACAATGCGCTGTCTCCAACAGCCGTATTAAACATTCCGGCTGTATTACTTCGCAAAGCATTAAAACCAACCGCTGTATTTCCTGTTCCTGAAGTATTTGCTGTTAATGCTTTTGAGCCCAAAGCAACATTTTGTGTGCCTGTTGTATTGCTTCGCAATGCTGAATCGCCTACTGCCACGAGATAGCTCTGATTTGTATTGCTATACAATGCCCATGGTCCAATTCCGACATTGTTGTTGCCTATAGAATTGTTATACAAAGAATACGCACCAGCCGCCAGATTCGAAACACCAGATATATTGTTAAGCATTGTGTACAGACCGAGCGAGGAATTGTTACTTCCGGTTGTATTTGTCCACGCTGTGTTGGCACCAATAAAAGTGTTACCAATTCCATTTGTATTTACAGACCCTGCAAAACTGCCAACAAATGTGTTCGCATATCCATTAACGTTATCACGTCCTGTATTGTCACCCAGGAAAGTATTGTTGCCTCCCATTGTATTCAACATTCCGGCTTTTGATCCAAGAAATACATTCCCGTATGCCTGGTTTTCCATACCAGCAGATTCACCGATAATCGTCACCCATGAACCCATGTTGTTTCTTCCCGCTTCTGCGCCAATGATTGTTGATAAAAATACCGGGGTTGTTGATTGATTCACTGTTCCAAAACCAATGATCGTATTTCCATTGCTTCCTGCTACCAAATTTGTAAATGCGCTGTCACCAATTATGGTGTTGCCAAACGATGATGCATCCAGCATCTGACCAGACTTGTACCCAATGAGTACATTCCTGGTAGAGTGGTCAATCAACCCGGAATGAATATTGTTTGTTCGAATGCGAATTGGTGTATTGTCTGTTGTGCCCAAAAATTGAGAAACTGGATTTGTTCCTGCGTTTCCACCAAGTGCCCACACCTGATTAATTGTTGCCAATGATTGCCATGAAGTGCCATCATGGTAATAAAAACTTTTAACTGTTGAATCATACACAAATAATCCTTTAGCTCCCGCGAAAGCCTGTCGTTGTCCAGAAGTTAATCTTGGCACCAGTAATCCTTTTGATGTTGAAGTAATATCAAGAATGGCTGTCGGATCAGGAGTGGTTGTTCCTATTCCAACAGACTGGCTTTTTCCACAAACAGAAATGCACACCAATGCAAAGAGCAGGCAGATAGTTTTAAACATAAACAGAGTTTAAGAAATGTGGTTACAATTCGAACTTGTTTTCTAATGGCAGGAGTAGAAAGAAAGGTGATTCTTAGGAACAGTCAACATTGAAGGACTGAAGGAAAATTGTCGAGGCTAAATCTTTTCGTGATAGTTTCTATTCAGGAAATATTCTCCAGAGGATGCAGCAAGTCCGGTCTGCATACAATGTAAAAAAATCAATTGACAATACATGGTCCATTCGGTGGTAGTTTATTCTATTTGAATAAAAGCCCATTTAATGGTTCAAACAGCCAAAAGCCAAAAGCTTTCGATTTTGATTTTGATCCCGATGGCTATCTGAATGCATTGAGCCCTCCTTTCTATAAATACAGCTAGTTCATTGCCTCCAATAGCTAACAGCCAAAAGCCAAAAATGTCTCTCTGATATGCCTTATTTCATCAATTCTGCTCCATTCTTAAACAAAACCACGGATATAGATTTGTTCCATGAAAATTCCAATTTACCAGATCGATGCTTTTACAACCCGGAAATTTGGGGGCAACCCGGCAGCAGTAATGCCACTTGAATCATGGCTGGATACAGAACTTATGCAGACCATTGCAATGGAAAACAATTTGAGCGAAACGGTTTTTTTTGTGCAGAATGGGGATGAATACGATATCCGGTGGTTTACACCCGCAATTGAGATCAACCTCTGCGGCCATGCAACACTTGCGAGTGCTTTCACACTTTTTAATTTTCTTGGATATAAAAAAGATGAAATTGTTTTCAATTCACAAAGTGGTAAACTGAAAGTGAAAAAGGAAAACAACAAACTTGTAATGGATTTTCCTTCCTGGATGCCAAAGCAAATTGAAACCGAATACTCTAATCTGAATGAAATTCTCGGTATAAATAAAATTCTTGGTACATATCGTTACCGGGATCTTCTTGTCGAAGTCGAATCGGAAACAGATGTGATCAATGCAAATCCCGATTTCACTGCTTTGAAAAAAACAGGTGAAAAGATCATACTAACATCTCCGGGAAAAGATGTTGATTTTGTATCTCGTTTTTTTGCACCAGCAGCAGGCATTGATGAAGATCCCGTAACTGGTTCTGCGCATTCCCAACTCATTCCTTTCTGGAGCAAAAGACTTGGTAAAACTGAAATGAATGCATTGCAATTATCTGCACGCAGAGGAGAAGTTTGGTGCAAGCATCTAGGTGAAAGAGTTTTACAGGGAGGGAATTGTGTGTTTTATATGAAAGGGGAAGTGGAGTTGTAAATGTCCACTATCTAATGTCTAATATCCAATGTCCAATATCCAATGTCCAATGTCCAACGCTTCGAAACTGTCAAATCTTTTCGAGAAGTACTTCTCTACGGTAAATCAAATCGTAAATCGTAAAGTCGTACATCGATAAGGTAAATCCGAATACTCTAATGAGCTTTCGCAAGTTTCTATAATGTAAAAATTCCTTCTTTCTCTTTCTGTTTCTCTTTCTCTAATCTACTACTCCTAACACCTGCCCCGTTCCCATATTAATAATCGTAGTACTTCCTGGTAACCCGGAGACCGCTTTGCCCGGAGGACCACCTGCACCAGGGTTTGCACCTGTACCCGGTTGTCCAGCTTGTGCAAGCAAACCACCAGTTCCACCATTTCCACCATTTGACCCTGCACCCCCATTACCAGGAGTAGTGATTGTTCCTGCAGTGCCATTCTGAGCAATATTGAGTGTTGTACCACAACTTCCGAAAACTGATAACGTGTTTCCACCTCCTCCTCCACCAGATCCACCGAGATGTCCAACACCACCACCTCCACCACCACCATATTGTCCATTTGTAGTGCCTCCTCCTCCTCCGCCACCACCACCACCTGCGGCAATAAAACCAAAATTTTCAATTTTTAATGTAACGCCCGGTCTTGTAGCTATAGCAGTACCGCCGACTCCACCAGAACTTGCACCTCGATAACAACTCCCAGGTTGTCCTGTTGAACCACCACCTCCACTTCCGCCGCTACCGATAATGACGCCACGATTAATGAGCCTGATGTTGAAAAAATCTGCAGGCAACGTTTGAAAATTGAGTGACACAGAACCGCCACATATTGTATCTCCCGCTTCAATGAGTAAAACAAATTTTCTCATGGTGGGATACTTAGAAGCATACAATGATTGAAAATCTACAGAACATCCTGGCATAATACGGATCATTACTGTTTTACACGAATCAGAATCGCAATAACAATTCCATGCCCTGAATGCTGAATCGTAATAGTTCAAACATTTTTCCTGCACGTTAAAAATGTGCAATCCATTAGGCGGATCAATAATCGCATCACGCTGCGCAGTTGTTAATCTGGGAAATAAAACTCCTTTGTCTGTCGCCTGGAGATCAAGTACCGATTTATTGTTTGGTGTTTGCGTACCGATTCCAACCTGTGATATCCCTGTGATTGAAATGAAAATAAAAAAAACTAAAAACGAATATCTGATCATAAAGTAGTTTGATTATGTTCGACTGAGGAAAGTTTTTAGACAATTCACTTAATCAATTGCACCGAAAGTTTGCCCACCGGAAATATTGGTAATACTGTTTCCAATTCCTCCGCTTATCGCCTTACCAGCTGCACCTCCTAATCCGGGAGATGCACCTGTACCATTCTGACCTGGTTGACCACGTCCGCCACCAGCACCACCAGTCCCTCCATTCACACCGTTTCCTCCGATGCCATTGGAAGTTACAGTTCCATCAGTGCCTGATTGTGCAATGCTTGATGCTAAATTGCAGGCACCGAAACCACCGATTGTAGTATTGCCTCCACCAGCGCCGCCTCTCCCAAAAACCGATTGTCTATATCCTGCTCCACCACCACCTCCGCCACCATATTGGCCAAAAGTTGAACCTCCCCCTCCTCCTCCTCCGCCGCCGCCCCCAGCGACAACGCCATAATTTTGTATTTTGATTTTTGCCGCGCTATTTGTTACTACCGCGGCGTATCCTTCCGTTCCAGGGAAACCACTTCTGTAACAACTACCGGTTTGTCCACCTGCCCCCGTTCCCCCCATGCCGCCATAACCGATAATCACACCTCGATTAACAATGGTAATGGAATAAGTCGTTGATAGAGGAAATGTAGAAAAATTCAATGCGCCCTGCCCATAAATAGTATCTCCAGCCTCAATCAAAAAAACAAATTTGCTCCTCCCTGGATATTTGATCGCATAGGTAGAGTAAACATCTACATTAATCGATGTTGGGATACGGATCGTTATTACTTTACACGAATCTGATTCACAATAGCAATTCCATGTAAGGAATGCAGAATCGTAAAAATTCAAACATCTCTCTGTGGAATTATAAATATGAAGTCCGTCTGGTGGATTCACTATCGCATTTCTTTGCGATGTTGTTAATCGTGGAAATAAAACTCCTTTATCAGTTGCCTGCACATCGAGTGCTGCCTTATTGTTAGGGTTGTTCGTACCAATTCCAACCTGTGAATGAGCTTGGATAAAGCATAAATAGCCTAATAGCAGCAGTAATAACTTTCCCATAAAAGTTAAGTGGGAGATTAAAGTAAGCAACTTTGCGAATAATTGCCAGTAGAAATTGCTTATTTATTAGTTAGGATATTTTCTCACACCACTGGAGCCTCGCCTCTCGCCTCTCGTACAAGTTCTCCCTCTTTAATATAAATATGCCCCACAAAAAACTATTCCTTCATCATAGCTACCAACACATCACATATCTCCTCCGCATTCGGCTTTGAAAAATAATCTCCGTCACTTCCATACGGAGTTCTATGAGGTTTTGCGGTGATCGTTCGTGGAGCCACATCGAGATAACGGTAACCTCCCTGTTCTTCCATCACCTTGTTGAACATGTATGCAGCCGCACCACCGGGAACATCTTCATCAATAAATGCAATGCGATTTGTTTTTTTGAGCGAGTCCAGAATGGTATGATTGATGTCGAATGGTAATAAAGTTTGCACATCAATGATTTCACAACTTATGCCTCGTGCGGATAAAATATTTGCAGCATCCTGCACGATGCGCAAAGTGGAACCATATGTTACAATTGTAACATCTTCTCCACTTTCAATTATTTCTGGTACACCAAATGGAACAGTAAAATCAAGAATGTTAGCAGGCATTTTTTCTTTTAACCTGTAACCATTCAAACATTCAATAACAATTCCGGGATCATTGCTGCGCAATAAGGTATTGTACATCCCCACGGCCTGGGTCATGTTGCGTGGTACGCATACATGCATTCCACGAAGTGAATTGATGATCATGCCCATTGGTGAACCTGTATGCCAGATCCCTTCGAGACGATGACCTCTTGTACGAACGATCAATGGACAACTTTGTTTACCTGCAGTTCTGTAATGAAGTGTTGCAACATCATCACTCAATGGTTGCAATCCATATAATAAATAATCGAGGTATTGAATTTCTGCTATTGGCCTTAACCCGCGAATTGCCAATCCCATCCCCTGGCCAATTATGGTAAGTTCTCTAATGCCCGTATCAAAAATGCGGTCTTCACCATGCTTCGCCTGAAGTCCGCTGAATCCCTGGTTCACATCTCCGATGTATCCAAGATCTTCCCCGAATGCAAATACGCGGGCATCTTTTGTAAACAATTCATCGAAATATTTATTCAATATTTCGAACCCATTTACCATTTGTGCATCATCATGGAATTCTGCTTTTTGCGCAACAACCTTCATTGCGCTTTTACTACCCTCATTGTGAAGAAATCGATTGTAGTGCAATTGATTTTCTTTCACTAAGTCATTGTAATAATCTTTCGCCCAAAAACCTGCATCGCTGTTTCCTATCAGGTTGATTGCAAAATGTAAAACCCGCATCACATCACGACGCAGCGGTTCGCGTATCGAAGTAAGTTCTGCACTCAACTGCTGTAATTGTTCTGCATGCTGGGGAACAGCGTGTTGCATATTTCCAATCAATTCGGCCGCTCGTTGTACCTGGGCGCGAATGGGAGATAAATAATTTTCCCAGGCTGACTGTTTTCCAAGCCTGGCCTTGTCCCTTGCATCAGCTTCTATTGCATTCAATTGTTCATCTGATGAAAGCGCATTGGCAATGATCCACTCCCTCAATTTTTTTATTCCATCCCATTCACGTTCCCACTCAAGTCTTTCTGCCGATTTATAACGTTCATGGCTACCTGAAGTAGAGTGGCCCTGGGGTTGTGTGATCTCATCCACATGAAAAACCACCGGTGTATGTGTTTCCCTTGCAAGACGAATTCCTTCTTCAAACACTTCACACATTCCTGCGTAATCCCAGCCTTTTACATGATAAAGATTGATGCCATTGCTGTCGCGTGTTTTTTGAAATCCTTTCAGTACTTCTGAAATAGATCCTTTTGTTGTCTGGTATTTTTTTGGAACGGATATTCCATATCCATCATCCCATACAAATACCGCAAGCGGAACCTGCATCACGCCCGCAGCATTGATTGTTTCCCAGAAATGACCCTCTGATGTGGATGCATCTCCGATCGTACAAAAGCAAACCTCATTTCCTTTATCTGTAAGGTGAGTTAGCGAATGCAACTCATTCACATTCCTGAAACATTTGGATGCAAATGAAAGTCCGAGTCCGCGCAACATTTGTCCGGCAGTGGGTGCAACATCGGCTGACACATTTTTCCTGGCTGTCAATTCCAACCATTCACCATCATCATCTACAAGTGCTGTTGAAAAATGCGCATTCATTTGCCGTCCGCCACTGAAAGGTTCCTG
Source organism: uncultured Chitinophagaceae bacterium (assembly GCA_964499155.1). Classification (GTDB taxonomy): domain Bacteria; phylum Bacteroidota; class Bacteroidia; order Chitinophagales; family Chitinophagaceae; genus CAZCKF01. The sequence continues at coordinate 2,142 of CAZCKF010000040.1, read as the reverse complement.
TTCGCGGTCTGGGTTAGCATACAATTGCGCAAAAAACTGTTCTACAGTGGAAAGTCCTGCCGCCATCATGAATGTCTGATCGCGGTAATAACCCGCCCTGAAATCCCCAGGTTTAAAGAACTTGGCCATCGCCACCTGGGCCACTTCCTTACCATCTCCGAATATGCCAAATTTGGCCTTTCCCGTCAGCACCTCTTTCCTACCTAACAGGCTGGTTTCCCGGCTGATACATGCAATCCGGTAGTCATTCAGCACTTCTTCCCTGAATTTGTCAAATGACAATTTTTCAAGGTCCTGTGCGGAGGGCGAAGTGGTTTTGTCCATGGCCCAAAAGTAAGGAGATTCATTACCTGTTAAAAAATGGCCAACCATACCTTATAATATGCGTTTTTAGGATTTTAGAGTAAATTTGAACTCTATGAAAAAATTGATTCTGTTTTCATTGTTCTGCCTGCCACTTTTCGTTGTGGCTCAGGAGCATAATCATAACCATGGAACTGCGACAACTACACCGGTGACTGCAACAGGTCCGGATGTATTGGTTGTAAAGCAAACTGAAATCGATTTTGGGAAGATCCCCCAAGGCAAACCAGTGTACAGTTATTTCGAAGTGGTTAACACAGGAAAAACTCCATTGAAACTGGATAATGTAACGGCCACTTGTGGTTGTACAACACCTGAATGGGATCGCAATGAAATTGCTCCCGGCAAATCCGCTAAAATAAAAGTTGGTTACAATGCCGCCGGAGATGGTTATTTTGAAAAATATGTTACCGTTCAATACAACGGTTCATTGACAAAACAAGTCAAGATCAAGGGTACGGTTTGGAAAGCACCTGCTGGTTCTGCTCCTGCCAATGCCTCAGTACAATTCTTAAAACAAACAACTTTATAAAAACCATCATGATGAAAAAGATCCTGTTCCTTGCCGCTGCATTTATGGTTGGCATGACTGCTATGGCTCAGTTAAAAGCTGATGATCTTGTGAAACTGAACACCGAAAAACACAACTTCGGAAAGATCAAACAAAATGAACCCGTTACTTTTTATTTTGAAATCAAGAATACTTCAGCAAGACCAGTGGTGGTTGAAAATGCATGGGGTTCATGCGGATGTACAACTCCGGAAATTCCAAAAGAACCAATCATGCCTGGTGAAAGCACAAAATTGAAAGTGCAATACAATGCTGCAGCGCTGAATACTTTTGAAAAAGATGTGTACATAAAATTTGCAGGAGTTGACCAGCCGAAGATTGTAAAGATCGCCGGTGAAGTTCTTGAACCAACTGCATATGTAAAAGAAAAAGGGAAAGAGAAAACAAAGACCAGCAAGTCTGGTAAAACATAACAGCTCACTATCGTCGAGAAACCCTGTTCTGAGAGGAACGGGGTTTTTTTTAGCGCTAATGGACGCTAATTATTGCTAATTAACGCTAATGAAAGACTCGAGACTCGAGAAATGTGAATCGAGATTCAATTGAAGATTAATGTTGAGAACTGTAACAGAAACAAGTAGTGGTAGAAGCCGGAATTATAGCAAACGTTTCAAAATCTTTTTTTAAGGTACTAACAACAGATCTTCGATACGTATAAGTATTGCGCCGCGTACGTCATAGCGAATAAGAAAAAAAGTATTTACAATTCGTACAGAAACATCGAAAGAAGAAAAGATAAAAAGCGTTGCGTGAACCGGTTCAATTCAAATGAAATTTCAATTCTGTAATAACTATCCCGTCAAATTTTCAAATCTTCAAATTTTCAAAGTTTCTCCATCAGTATATTCCGATTGTATAAATAAACCGCTCTTTGTAGATTTTTCTTTCCCTTTATCTGGATCGTAACTCCAATTACATTCATTGCTACTCCTGTTCCCAAAAATGCATACATCACCTTTTCATTGTTCAACGCCTGGGTAAGCGCAACCGTGTACGATGCCAGTGCACCGAGAATTAATAATGTGGAAGTGGTGTTTCTCTTTTTATATAGTAAATATTCCTCTTCCGAATCCCTGAATTTTCTCATTAATTCTGCAGCCTGCTTTATCCTGTAAATTTCATTATTAACCATAAACTGCCCTTCGCCATAAAAACTCAGCACGTGCTTATCATAAATTTCTCCCACTTTGGTATTCTGCGCAAATGAT
>CAZCKF010000039.1:0-13016 GCA_964499155.1 uncultured Chitinophagaceae bacterium | reverse complement strand
ATCACAGGCTGCATCAGCATAGAAAGCCAGCTTCACATGATCTTTAAATCTTAGTTTGCTTTCAGGAATTCCCAGATCCTTGTGCCAGGCAATTCGTTGTTGCTTCCAGTGTTCATACCATTCTTTTTGTGTACCAGGCCTGACAAAAAACTGCATCTCCATTTGTTCAAATTCGCGCATGCGGAAAATGAATTGACGAGCAACAATCTCGTTTCGAAAAGCCTTTCCTGTTTGTGCAATGCCAAATGGGATTTTCATGCGACCACTTTTCTGCACATTGAGAAAGTTGACAAAAATTCCCTGTGCAGTTTCCGGCCTTAAATACAATTCATTGGCTTCCTCCGACACACTTCCCATCTGAGTACTGAACATGAGATTAAAATTGCGTATGTCAGTCCAGTTAGCTGTTTTGCTTACACCACAAACTATATTTCTTTCGATAATTAATTTTTTCAATCCTTCATAATCATCGGCAGCAATCAGGCGGTCCATATCGTCGAGCAGGCCTTTGGCTTCATCAGTTCTTCCCTGCGCTTCCATTTCTTCAGCCTTCGCTTCAATCAAATGATCAACACGATATCTTTTTTTGCTGTCTTTATTATCGATCATCGGGTCATTAAAATTGTCAACGTGTCCCGAAGCTTTCCAGATCGTGGGATGCATGAAAATGGCCGAATCAATACCAACGATGTTCTCATTCATCTGGGTCATGCTCTTCCACCAATGATCTCGTATATTTTTTTTCAATTCACTTCCCCATTGAAAATTTTAATACACAGAACTCAATCCATCATATATGTAGGAGTATTTGAAGATGAAGCCGTATTTTTTTGAGTGACTAATTATTGATGAAAAGCGGTTTTGATCGTGCATAATTCTATAGTGGTGGCAAATATAGTATTACACGAATTAAGACGAATTCGATTACACGGATTAAGACGGATTACACGGATTTTGTGCAGTGTTTAATAGTGATGATCGCTTCACTGCCACAGTTTTAAAAATAATTAAATAATCAGCCTTTTATATTGTAGAGAAGATTGTCCGAAATTTACTATTAAAGCGACTTTCATGCCCGAAGCTTTCAAATAGTTTAACGTTTGAGCTTCGAAGGAAGCATGGTGTGCACTTGTGGCTTTTACTTCTAAAAGTATTTTGCCAAAAACAACATAATCAACAAAAAATTTTTTTCTTAATTGTATTACTGTGTATTCAATTTGAAACTTTCTTTCTTTTTCAAAAGGCACCTCTTTTACTTCAAATTCGTAATCCATTGCTTCTTTATAAACTGGTTCCTGAAAACCTGGCCCGAGAGACTTATGGATCTCCATACAGATCCCAAGTATAATGTATGTTTCTTCCTCGTAAATTAATTTTCCCATAAGAGAAAGGTCGTGCTCAGGTAGAATTTACAAAAGTGAAAAACACCAAATTCTATTAGTGATTTTCTTCAACTAATTGAGTTAAAAATGCGTGTTCAATTGTTATGAGTTTATCCGTGAAATCCGTCTTAATCCGTGTAATCGAAACATATTTTAATTATATTGTTGGGATAAACTAACTCTTACATGCCGGTACAACCATGGCGCACAGGCAAAGTCATTCGAATCGAAAATGAAACTTACAACACCAAGAGATTCTGGATTGAAGTACCTGAACTAGAGAAGTTTGATTTTGAGCCGGGACAGTTTGTAACTATTGATTTGCCGATTCACGAAAAACCAAATAAGAGATGGAGAAGTTATTCAATTGCATCCTGGCCGGATGGTACAAATGTGTATGAACTTGTGATCGTATTGCTTGAAGGTGGCGCGGGTACAACTTATATATGGAATAACTGGGTGGTGGGAAGTGAATTGACTTTCCGTGGTGCGCAAGGAGTTTTTACATTACCTGAGACTCTTGACAGGGATTTGTTTCTCATTAGTACCGGAACAGGTATCGCGCCTTTCAGAAGTATGGCTCAACACATTCTTCTGCATAACATTCCTCACCAAAACATTTACGTAATATTTGGTTGCAGAACGAAAAATGATTTGCTCTACTACGATGAATTAAAGCAATTGCAAGCCAACCTAAACCAGTTTCATTACATTCCTACTCTATCGCGCGAACAATGGGATGGCTGTTGCGGATATGTTCATCCGGTTTATGAAGGACTTACCCAGGATAAGCAACCTGCTTATTTCTATTTGTGCGGATGGAAAAACATGATCGATGAAGCCAAGCAGCGCATTGTTGCTTTGGGTTATGACAGGAAATCCATACACCAGGAATTGTACGGTTAAAAGTTTTTGCATTGAGAGCAGTCATTCAAAGGGTATCACATGCAAGTGTTGTGATCAACGAACAAATGCACGCAGAGATCAGGAACGGACTGCTTGTATTTCTTGGAATCGAAAATGCAGATTCTGTCGAGGATGTTAAGTGGCTGTCATCAAAAATTTTAAACCTCAGGATTTTCAATGATGAATCAGGTGTAATGAATTTATCTGTTTCAGAAATAAGTGGAGATATATTATTAATCAGTCAATTCACCCTGCACGCATCAACAAAAAAAGGAAATCGTCCCAGTTATATAAAAGCAGCGAAGCCCGATGTAGCCATTCCATTATATGAACAAATGATCGGGGAATTAAATGCACTCAGCAACACATCAATTAAATCTGGCATATTTGGAGCGGATATGAAAATTTCCCTTTTAAACGACGGCCCAGTTACAATCCTCATTGATTCCCAAAACAGGGAATAAAAGGGATTCATATTGTTTACCGTTCTCTACAATTCCATGTCATATACAGTGGATTTTCACCTGAATCTAACTGGCACAGTACTTGAAATTTAATAGACATGGCACCGCAATTTTTTGGTAGAAAAGCTTTTGTTGTAGAAGTAATCGCATTGTTTCTTGTCGCATTACTTGTTGCATTTCAGAGTGTACAATCATCCGTGATTGGAAAGATAAATCCATCGGATGGTGCGGATGCTGTACTGGCAATTGCTCAGAATGATACAACAGGTTATAATAAACGCTCTATGATCACGAATGGGAGGTTTGCGATGGATCTGAAACCAGGAAAATATAAACTGGTAATTGATACACGTGAACCCTACCTGGACGTAACCCTTGAAAACATTGAAGTAAAACCTGGTATTACCACAGATCTCGGTGATATCAAAGTGAACTAATAATAACAGAGACGGACGAAAAAAGAAGGTCGCAGAATGTTGCGGCCTTTTTTAATTTCTACGATTTGAACAGCCATTTAATAAACACGGATTTTTGGGATTAAACTAGGATTTCACGGAGGAAGAAATTTACTTTTTATGGTTTTTTTTAATTTCTCACAAATGACAGTCGTTTATATCACGCCAGTCCAAAATCCAAAATCCAAAATCCAAAATTGAAAGTTGGCTGTCGCTGTGTAACTATAACTTCATCGCTTTTTAACATTGGGAAGCTTCATACTGGAGGCATTTATCCGTGATTACATCATTGCCATTGGTTCGAGCATGTTGAAATCCTTTACGGTTGCGAAGTAAGTTTTGTTTTTATAAACATAAGAGAACACAACCTTATTATTCCTCATGAGTTTCTTAAGTGAAGAGGATGGCTTTATATTCTTTGGATCTGATGGTGTTATTTTAAAAACCTTATTGGTTGTTTTAGGAACGAGTTCAACATTTCTTTGTTCAAGTGGACCAGTCCTGGTTGTCATTAATCTAACTGGTGTTTGAGATTCTTCAACAACCTGCACATCATATGGTTTTCCATCAACCCACAGGGTTAATGGCTTCACTGCAAGTTTGTTCTTCTGTTCAAAAAAGAAATAATAATTGAATGAGGGTTTTCTTTCCGATTGTACTGTTTTGCCGCTTTCATCAACAATGTCCAGTTGAACCCCGCGTATTACAGGCTGCGCATATGCATAAACCTTCACTGAAGGCTTTGATTGACCAAAAACCAGGGAAGGCAATAAAATTATCAAAGTAAGTATTCTGCTACGCATGTTATTTAGATGCAATTGAGATAGAAATGTTTTATGCGGAGTTGTTAATAAATGTCCAATATCTAATACCAAATGTCCAATGTCTAATGTCCAATATCCAATGTCCAATGTCCAATGTTCAATATCCCGACTTCTTTGCGCTTCGTCGGGCAAACAAACGCGGATAAGAAATTAAGAAGACATTCATCATTCGACATCTCCCGCTTTATAAAACAGTTTCAAATAGAATGAAATCTTTAATCTAAAATCTAAAATCTCAAATTATTGTATCACTATCTGTTGTAAATGCCTGTACTTCTTATCCTCGCTCGTGATCACCATTACATAATTACCCGATGGGTATTGGCTGATATTTACTGTACCATCTTTGTAATTATCCCGGCGCCTGTACAATTCCTGTCCATTAATACTCAGGAGCTGGATGTCGATTTTCTTGACAGACAATAATGAACCGGTACGATAAACTATTTCAGCGTTGTTTGTAATTGTTGGATATACCTGTTTGATGAAATTTTTATCATTGATCACAGGATCAATGCCTGTAACCACATTTGTAAAGTTTGGTGTGCCAAGATATCCATAATACATTCCATTGCCATGCGTTCCAAGTACCATTACATTATCAAATGGGCGATAAGCGATTGACTGAACTACTGCAAGATTTAAAACACTGCCACCTTCACGTACCCACGTAACGGTTCCTGAAAGACTTGTTGTGCTGTACAATCCAACTGAAGTACCAACATAATATTCCGTTGCAGGATTATTGGCTGCATCTTTTTTCACCACGATCATGCAACTCCTGATGGATGGCAGGGTAAGGTTACCTTCAACATTCGTCCATGTGGGTGTTGCTGATTTTCCATTTGTTGTATGCCAGATACTAACTGTATTATAGTTACTCACAACAGCAATTACTTCTGCATCATTGTTGGGATTCGTCGCGATGTCCTGTACATTCCCTGCGAGTCCGGTTGGAGTAATATCTGCAGGCGCCGCACCCGGGGCTGCATTTCTCGGATCATTGAGCCTGAATATTTTTCCATTGGACGTTCCGATATACATCACATGATTTGCATTGTAGGAACCTCTGGTGAATGCAATCCCCCTGATGCCAATGCTGGTTCCATTCGAAGGACTGATTGCTGAACCAACACCTGTGAGTTCAGTCCAGCCTCCTGCAGTAACTGAAGATGCACTCGTTGTTCTGAATAACCTGTTGAAGTTTACATAATAAAGGTCTTCAGTGTTTTCCTGGTTGAGTTTGAAGTTGGTTACAAATTCACCGAATTCTGATGTTGCTCCGGGAAAAGAGGGTGTTAAACCATTTGGCCTGATTCCTGTGAATGTAACGCCGTTGGTTAACCGCACTCTTCGAATGTTTCCATATTGTGTTGAAGCATATAAGTATTGGTTCTGGTCTGCAATGGTCAGTTTTGATAATCCAACATGTCCACCATCACCACTTATAAGAAATGCATGGTTGTTGCTGTCAACTGGAGGGATCAACAAACCGAGTTTGTCGCGAAAACGTGTTCCATTATCCTGTGCACCCCCGGCAAAATTATTCCGGTTCTCATCCGGATCCATCGTCACGTGATAATATTGCAATGTCTGGTAATTGGGAAGAGGCAACCACACAACTGCAGGATCTTCCATGATGTTATTAGTTATGCGCAATCCACCGTCATCAGCACTGATCGCTTCATTTGGATTCGAAGGATTGAATGCAAGATTGTGCTGATCTGGATGCCCGTTTGAGTATAAGGCGTAGGTAAAATTCGTAGCATAACCATTGATCCAGTCTGTATTGGCTGTGGTAGTGAATCCGTCAGTTGAACGATACAAATTTGTTCCACCTATAAAAACTGCATTCACATCATTCGGTTTCACTTTCACCATCATATCATATCCACCCTGAACGGTCAATGGGTCTGATCCAACCAGGTCGCCGTTAGGAAAATCAGGCATGTTGGCTGAAAGATTTGTCCAGGCAAATCCCGATGACATATCCAGTTTAAAAAGATCAGCTTCAGGTGCATTGTTGCTTCCTTCATTGCTTTCTCCATTTTCATAAAAGAAATAGGCAATGTTTGTGTTGGATGGAGCAAGCGTCATAACAATTCTACGCGGATCATAAACACCGCCGCCAAGCAATGTGTATGAATTAGCACGCCAGTCATTGACAGAATCGACGCCAGCAATTTGACCACCTGCAATTCTTGTGTATGAATTGGCATTCCCTGTACTTGATATCCAGACACCACGAAAATTAAGATCAGGATGACCACCGTTGATTGCAGCAATCACACGTCCTGTATTCGTAACGGCAACGTCGAGTTGACCTGCTGTGGAAACTGCTGTAATAGCTGAAGTAAGCACAACCTGGAAGGAATTACCACCATCCGTTGACCTGATCAATCTTCTGTGACCTGCTATATAAACATTTCCGTTTGTGGGATCCACTGCGATGTTGTGTACAAAATCAAAAGGGTTTTCAAATTGTTCAAGTGTTCCTTCAGCGATTGGATTTCCATTGATGTCGGTAACAGTTCTGGTAAGTTTTGTCCAGCTCTGTCCATTATTCGTTGACTTCCAGATTCCGAAACCGAGATATAATGCAAGCGCTTCTCCCTGGGGTCCAAGTGAACTTGCAGAATTTCCATATACTTCACCTCCACCCGCATACCATGTATTTTGTTGGCCGGATCGCGGATCCTGGGCCAATGCAGTCAGATTATGTATATCACCATCAGGAGAAGTACGTGTCCATGTTTGGCCACCGTCGGTTGAACGCATGATGCCTCCGCTGACAGAACCAGAAAGAATTACTCTGTTGTTTGTTCCATCATAACGCATGTCGTATGCAAGCGCACGTGTTCTTCCACCAACATTGTTCGGACCTGCAGGGAACCACGCATTTAGATTATGTGTCCTCGCCAGGGTTGAATTTTCCCTGACTGGAAGTTGTTTTGCGAATTGTATTTCCTGTTGACGAATGTTGTAAGGAATTTTTCCTGTAACAGGATCTTTCAACATGTCAAATTCATAACGCGCACGTGCTTCTACATACATGGCGCGTTCATGCTGACCAGGTTTTTTTCTTTTGATCGCATGCTGCTTTTGCTGAAATAAAAAAACAGACATGATTGCACATACCAGTGTTGTGCGTATGTATGAATTCATATGGTTACGCTTAGTGAACGGTAATGAAGGAGTAAGTTAATTAAAATAGGGTTAATAGGATAATCAGGATGGATAAGGATTACAGGATTATATTTCTGGTAAATAGTGAAATGTGAAATGTGAACCTATGTTCGATCAATCCTGACTTTTTTGTTCAGTGTTTGAATTTGAAGTTTATTTTCATAAACTTCCGTACTGTAAAACATCTTCGGATTTAGGTTTACATTTCACATTTCACTTTTCACATCCCGACGTTTAACGACCTTCTCTAATTTAAGTTCACATTTCACATTTCACTCAAACATCAATCTCTCTCATTATATTTGGCCTTGTGAGCGTACAGGCTTTGCTGGAGAATTTCAAAAACAACCCCCGCCTTTTTCAAGTTGTGGACAGGATCACTATGTCTGCTCCGCAAAAAATTCAGCTCAGAAATTTACACGGTAGTGCATCGCAGTTTGTAATGGCAGCGAGTTTTGTGCATCCAACTGCTGCCCAGGTTAATCATGTTGTCGTGTGTAATGATGCAGAAGAAGCCGCTTATTTTCACAATACGATTGAAAGTCTCACCAATGCATTGAATGTTTTTTATTTCCCCTCATCTTTTAAGAACCGGAAAAATTTCAGCCTGCTGAATTCATCACACCTGATGCTGAGAACAGAGGCGTTGATGCGTTTTTCAACAGCCACCGGCAACAGGGCAGGAGCACTTATAACCTATCCTGAAGCATTGTTTGAAAAGGTTGCAGTACCCGATGCTATCAGCAAAAACCTGATCCATATTAAAACGGGTGATGTGCTTGATGTGGATGATATATTAAGAAAGCTGGTCGACCTAGGTTTTGAAAGAACAGATTTTGTTTACGAACCAGGCCAGTTCGCCATGCGAGGTGGCATTCTCGATATTTATTCATTTGGCAATGAAAAACCATATCGTGTTGAACTGTTTGGTAATGATGTGGATTCAATTCGGATCGTGGATCCGGAATCACAGTTGAGTGAGAGGAAATTATTGCAGGTGAGCATTATCCCAAATGTTGATTCCCAGATTACGGGTGAAAAAATTTCCTTGTTTGATTTCCTCCCGGAGAATACTGTTTTTTGGATGCAGGATGTTGAATTGACGAAGGAAACTTTGCAGATAGCGCAGGATGACCTGGAAGCATTTATTGAATGGCAACAGACACAACCCGTAAAAAAAGAAGAGGATCAGGATGAACGCATAGAAAAAAGATCTGCAACAATAAACGATTTTATAACCGCTAATGATCTTGAAAAAATAATCCCACAACGGCACATCATTGAATTTGGAATGGCTCAATCATCCCTGCAGCATGATGTGGAAATTGTTTTTAATACAAGGGAGCAACCCGCATTCAACAGGCAGTTTGACATGCTGATGAATGATCTCAACCAATGGGAGAAAAAGGGATTTGATTTATACCTGTTTGCAGAAAATCCAAAACAACATGAAAGGTTATACAGCATCTTTAAAGACCTGCGGGCAGAAATCCAGTTTATTCCACTGGTTACATCCATTCATGAAGGTTTTATTGATGAAGACCTCAAAGTGGTTTGTTATACCGATCACCAGATTTTCCAGCGTTATCATAAATACAAGGTTAAACAGGCTTATAATAAAAACAAGGCACTTACACTACGCACACTCCGTGAACTACAACCAGGTGATTATGTTACACACATCGACCATGGAGTTGGGGTTTACAGCGGACTGCAAAAGATCGAGGCAAATGGAAAGTTGCAGGAAGCAGTCAGGATAATTTATAAGGACAATGATATTCTATATGTCAACATCAATTCACTTCACAAAATTGCTAAATACACGGGGAAGGAAGGTTCTGTTCCGCGGGTAAATAAACTGGGCAGTGACGTATGGAATAAATTAAAGGACAAGACAAAGGCGCGTGTAAAAGAAATCGCATTCGACCTGATCAAATTATATGCACAGCGAAAAGCGCAGCAGGGGTTCAGTCATGCTCCTGACAATTACATGCAGACAGAACTTGAGGCATCATTCATCTATGAGGACACGCCAGATCAAAGCAAGGCAACTGCGGATGTAAAAAAAGATATGGAATCTCAGTCACCCATGGACAGGCTTGTATGTGGTGATGTTGGTTTTGGTAAAACAGAAATTGCAATCCGCGCCGCATTCAAAACATGCATTGATGGTAAACAGGCTGCTGTTCTAGTGCCAACAACCATACTTGCATTTCAACATTATAAAACATTCAGTGACAGGTTGCGCGATTTCCCGGTCACGGTAGATTACATCAACAGGTTCAAATCCGCAAAAGAGAAAAAGGAAACATTAAAAAAACTCGAAGAGGGAAAAATCGATATCATCATTGGTACGCATGCTCTGCTTGGGAAAGAGGTCAAATACAAGGATCTCGGTTTGCTGGTGATCGATGAAGAACAAAAGTTTGGAGTTGGTCACAAGGAAAAAATAAAAACATTACGTACGCCTGTTGATTGCCTCACATTAACGGCAACGCCCATACCAAGAACTTTGCAATTTTCATTGATGGGTGCGCGAGATCTAAGTATTATCAACACGCCACCCCCGAACAGGCAGCCCATCCAAACCGAAGTGCAGGTGTACAATCCGGATTTTATCCGGGATGCGATCTATTATGAAACAGAGAGGGGGGGACAGGTATTTTTCATTTATAACAGGATACAGGGATTGCAGGAAATGGTGGGTATTATTCAGGGGTTGTGTCCTGATTTAAGTATTGGATATGCGCATGGTCAAATGGAGGGCCATGAACTTGAAAAACATATCCTCGATTTCATCGACAGGAAATATGATGTTCTCGTTTGTACGAATATTGTTGAAAGCGGAGTGGATATTCCAAATGTCAATACCATCATCGTTAACAATGCACACCAGTTTGGCTTAAGTGATCTCCACCAATTACGCGGACGCGTGGGTCGAAGCAACCGCAAAGCATTTTGTTATTTGCTCGCTCCGCCAATGAGTACGCTACCTGCCGATTCAAGAAAAAGATTACAAACACTCGAACAGCACAGTGATCTTGGAAGCGGATTTCAGATCGCTATGCGAGATCTTGATATTCGTGGAGCAGGAAATTTATTGGGTGGTGAACAAAGTGGATTCATGGCCGAGATTGGATTCGAGATGTACCAGAAAATTCTTGATGAGGCCATTCGTGAATTAAAACGAAATCAATTCCGTGATTTGTTCAAAGAAGAAATTGCAACCCAGGATGATTTCGTACAGGATTGTACAATCGATACAGATCTTGAGATACTAATGCCGGATGATTATGTTGAGAGTATAACAGAGCGTCTTTCCCTTTACCAGCGACTGGATAATAGCGAAACAGAAGAGGACCTCCAGGCCATGGCAGTGGAAATGGTGGACAGATTTGGTCCCATGCCGAGGCAGGTGGAAGACCTTTTCACGACTGTTCGATGCAGAAAACTTGCGGTTGATCTCGGCTTCGAACGCATGATGCTTCGCGACCAGGTACTTAAATGTTATTTCATCAACAAACCTGATTCACCCTATTTCGAATCTGATACTTTCAGAAAAGTTCTTGCATATATTCAAACTGAAACCAACAAAGCCAAACTTCGGCAGGTTGGAAAATTGTTTATGCTTATAGTGAATGATATTAAGAATATGAATGCTCTTCAACGATTCTTAACTGATATGCATGCATATGTTAAGTCGATGGCTATTGCAGAGTCTTAAAAATTTCAAAATTTCAAAATTTCAAGATTTCAAGATTTCAAGATTTCAAGATTGGCTTCGTAAGAAGCTTTTTGGAAAATATGTTTCTAACTTCATTGATTTTCATTCTACCTAAAAACCCACCTACGGAGCGAATTTTGAAATTTTGAAATCTTGAAATCTTGAAATTGTTTTTACCGCACCAGCGTAACCGTTCCTCTTCGAGATACTGGTTTTCCGTTCTTGTCGGTGCCGGTAGCAACCCACACAAAGGCTGCACTCGTTAATCTTTTTCCCTGGTAGGTGCCATCCCACCCTTGATTGTTGTTGGTTGTTGAGAACATTTTATTTCCCCATCGGTCATACACTTGCAACGTTGAAAGTTTAAAGCCAACAGGGAATACTCTAAAAACATCATTTTTTCCATCTCCATTCGGGCTGAATGCAGTGGGAACATAAATATCTGCCTGCTTGAATACGAGAATTTTTACTGAATCTCGATCAACACATTCCCTGTCATCAGAAACTTCGAGTATGTACTGTATGGATTGCGCAGGAGTTGATGTCGGATCGGGAATCAAATTATTGCTCAAATACAACGAAGGGGTCCATTGATAATAAGTTCCGCCGGTTGCATTCAATTGTACAGTTTCTCCTTCCACAATCATGGTATCATTGGATGCTTTGGCAAACAATCCACGGAACATGGAAACACGTATGGTTTTTTCTGTTGGTTTTGGACAACCAAGTGTATCAGTTACAGAAACTGTGTAAATGGTATTTTTTGTTGGCCGCACAAAAGTGTTGGGTGAAACAGGATCATCAATATTTTCTACAGGTGTCCACGAATAAAACGCACCACCTGATGCGCGCAGCCAGGCGAATGCTCCAAAACAAATTGATGTATCTGCGCTCACATTCACTGTGGGTCGAGGAACAACAGTTACATATAAAGAATCAAATGCTTTGCATGATCCAATTGCAGCCGTTCCTTTTAACCAGGTGGTTTGAGTGGGGATGGCAATATTGTTGAACAAACCTGAAGATTGAACAATTGAAGGAGACCAGGTTAATGACAATGCATCATGTGCAGTATTCAGAAAAACTGAATCTGTTTTACAGATGGTGGTATCATTGTTTTGAATGGAAAACGATACAGTATTTTTCACTGTAACCAAAACTGAATCCCTCACCGTGCATCCTGTGGTATCTGTAAATGAAACATAATACTTCGTGGTCACATCCGGGCTTACCAAAGGATCAGGGGATGTGACATTGCTGATCATATAATTTGGTGTCCACGAATAAGAACCAGGGAAATCACTTTTTGCATTCAACCGGATCGTATCAAGATTACAAAGCAGTGTATCATTTGGTGCCTGCATTAGTGAAATGAAAGCATAAAATGTTTTGAATGCGGTATCACTGCAGCCTGTTGAACTGTTCACGATCAACCTGACTATTTTGTTTCCCTGCGTCGGGTATTTGTATAATGGATGTTGCTGAGATGAAAAATCATTTGTTGTTGTTGTTTCACCAAAATCCCATGTCCAGTTTACAATCGGATTATTTACCTGTGATGAAGCGTCAGTGAATTCGTACAAAGCTTCATTGCATGCCGCCAATGAACGTTTCATGGTAAATGCAGCCTGCAAACCTGGATATACGATCACTGTTGTTTTTGCTGAATCCTTACAGTCAGGAAAATTTTTATTCAGGATTAGTTTGGCAGTGTAAGTTCCGGGCTGCGCATATGTCCAAACGGGTTCACGCAGTGAAGAGGTATCTGCATCGGTTGTTGGATCTCCAAAATCCCAGAAGTAGGATTTGATTTTTCCTGTGCTGTAATTAGAAAAATTAACTGTGAGGTTATTGCAGTTTCGTGTAGTAGAATCAAGTTCCGCAATTGCCCAATCACAGTTCTTGAATATGAACTGCTGTTCTTTTCTCACCCTGCCGATTCGTTTTCCATTTCTCCATTCATCAACATAAACAGCAATGTTGTATTTGCCCGGCATTAAAGGTGCAATTCCTTTGATCATTCCAGTACGAGGATCAATGGTAACATTTTCACCAAGCGGTTTATCGGCTGTAAA
>CAZCKF010000038.1:333-13121 GCA_964499155.1 uncultured Chitinophagaceae bacterium | reverse complement strand
CCTCCTGCCTTATCAACCTTTATCAGCTTTCCCCCGGGTGATTTTTTCTTTTTGTGGTTGTGAACCACCAGGAAATCACGCAACTCACCTGTAATATGATCCGGGTTAATTTTAATGATCTGCTTCTCTGCATTTTTTAGCACCTTTTTAATATTGGAAGCAATCAGTTTGATCTTATCTGCTGGAATTTTATTTGCAACGGAAAATGGTGACACTTTGGATTCATACAATATTTCATCCGTGTATGCATTGCCAAGCCCGCGGATGATTTCCTGGTCCATCAAAAAACTTTTTACAATGCTTTTTGATGTCTCCATTTTTTTTGCGAGGTATACAGCATTGAGTTTTGCAGACATTGCGTCTGGTACCTCTTTTTCTTCAGGATTCAATATGGGATGCGCATTTCTTTGCCAATCAGTAACAGCAACACCATTACCATTTTCAAACAATAACTCTACACGCGCAAATTTTTCTTCATTTATTTTTTCGAAAAAACGAAACTCGCCATGCAACATCAAGTGGAACGCTAGTACATCTTTTTCAAAAGCAAAATGTACCTGCTTTCCATCCCTGAAAACTTTAGTTAACAGCTGACCCTCTAAAGTTTTTTTTATTTCATCACCTGAACCTTTAAAATTTCTGATTTCATGAACCGTAATTGTTTTCAACTTTTTGCCTGCAAATTTTTTGTTCAGATTTTTTGCAAAAACATTTAAGTCAGGAATCTCAGGCATAAAAGTGATTTATTGGCAATTTAATAAATCAAAAAGGAGTAAAGGTTTCTGGTTTCTTGTTTCTGGTTTCTCGTTTTCCTCCCAGCAGTGGAGCCTTCGTCATTACATTCATTCATTTCCTCAATTCATCCACTCAGCACTTTCTCCCCGGTTTGGTGATCATTTTCTTCGTATCACTAAACCTTCAACCATGAAACTGCTTTCGATTCTCATTTTGATCTTTGTTGTAATTCATTCAAATGCACAGGTTGCAATCAATACCACAGGTGCCAACCCACATCCGAGTGCAATGCTCGATATACAGAGCAACAACCGGGGTTTTTTACCTCCAAGAATGAATTATGATGCCATTAAGGCTATTCAGTCACCAGCTATTGGCTTGCAGGTGTTTGATACAACGTACAGGTGCTTGCGTTATTACAATGGAACTAAATGGATAAAACTTGTTGGAGAAGTGCTGAACCCCACAGCACCAACAGGAGAATTTGCAGTATATGGCGATGGTGCGGGAAATATGATCTACGCACAGGCTACTGCTGCAGATAGTGAAGGAAATATTTATACAGCGGGTCAATTTGCTGGTACAGCAAAATTTGATCATATCACGCTTTCAACAAGTCCCACTACACGAGATGCTTTTGTAGTAAAATATAACAACAATGGTAATGTTGTATGGGCGAAACAATTTGGTGGTACATGGTCAGATAATTTTCAAGATGTTGCTGTTGTGGACGGCAACGTTTATGTGGGTGGGGAATATGGCAGTTCTAATTTCATGATAGGCAATACTACTTTTCAAAATGCTGGCGGTACTGATGTTATGTTGGTGAAGCTCGATGCAAATGGAAATGTATTATGGGCAGCGCAGGCAAACGGACCCGGAACTGATGAACTTGCAAGTGTGGTTGTTGATCCTGCAGGTGCTGTATATGTTACGGGAGATTATACCGGTACACATATTTCATTGACTTCATTCTACACAATTACCAATGCAGGGGTTCGTGATGCATTTGTTGCGAAATACAGTCCGGATGGTGTAGTACAATGGTTAAAGCAGATTGGTGGCACAGGTGATGATAAGATCGAAGATCTTGTATTTTATAACAATACGCTGGCTGGGGCAGGATGGTTTAATTCTCCAACAATGACCATTAATGGATTTACTATCACCAATGCAAGTAGCAGATATGATGTTTTGGTATTTAAAATGAATCCAGCAAATGGGTTATCGTCATGGGTTGAGAGGTATGGAGGTGCTGAAGCATCAGAGTGGGCAAATTCTTTAACCGTTGATAATTTTAATTACCTATACCTGGTTGGGGCATATGAATGGGGCACAGCACAAATTGGAACAACGTCATTGCCAAATCTGGGTTCACGCGATGGATTACTTATGAAAATTCAATCGAACACTGTTTACTCCGCCTATGCAATCAATTCGCCGGCGAGTGAAGAGATTTATGAGATCACATGGGCAAAGAACCATTTGTACCTGACAGGAACTATTTTTAATGGGACACAATTAAATGTTGTAAATAAATTATACTCTATAGAAAACCGGGGCAGCAATGCTGAAATTTTTATCTCCCGGTTGTCATCACAACTCATCAACAGTACCGCATCACAATGGATGATGCAACACGGATCCACTGAGGGCGATTATGCATTGGGTCTCGCTGCCGATCCGCAACAATCAAATATCTACCTCACTGGAAGATGCGATGGCACGCCCGCTTCGTTGGGAAACATGACGCTTTATAATGGTGGATATTATTTGTGGAGACACACCCCACAATAGATTTTTGATTTTGGATTTTTGATTTTTGATTTTGGATTGGGATTTTGGATTGGGCACTCCTAAATGACGATCATTTTGACTCATGAGAGGGAAAGTTGAGCTTTCATCCCGTTGAAATTCTCACTGATGCCCTCATTCGTTGTAAGATTTTACACCCAATCCAAAATCAAAACACAAGAAATCTAATTTCTTTGGACTTATTCGGGATCAAGTGTGACACAAATTGGTAGTGCGATCGACTATCATTCCTTCTTGCCACAATGTATCTCGATTAGGAGGGCCCAATCCAAAATCCAAACTCCCAAATCCAAAATTTAATTGGGGTGGCATAAACATTGCAAAAGGATGAAGCAATGCGTTTACTATGAAAAAAATACTGTTGCCCCTATTGATGGTCGTTAGCCTTAATGGTTTGACTCAGCAAGACACGACTATACTTATCAGTGCCGCTGTAACAACTGAAAATGCTGCATTTGAACAGGAAATACCTGCACCTGAAGAAAGCACGCCCGTTTATACAATTAAAAAGAACGGACATCTGCCTTTAACTATAGTCGGTGCGCTTTGGTCCGGGTATGCGTTTACCAAAATTTACAGTAAAGATCCTTCAACAACTGCCCAGATACTGGCATTGGATAAAGAAGACATTCCTGGTTTTGATCGTTTTGGTGCAGATGTTTACCATGAAAAGGCTGCAACAACAAGTGATCTATTCTTTTATGGATCAATGCCTTTGCCCCTTGTTTTGATGTTTGATAAAGATATACGAAAGGACGCTGGCCGGGTTGCTTTTATGTACCTGGAATCAATGGCAATCACTGGTCTGCTGTATACAAGTTCAGTTTATTTTATTGATCGTTATCGTCCTTATGCATACAATCCAAATGTACCAATGGGGGAGAGAACTGGTGGTGGTGCCAAAAATTCATTCTTTGCTGGTCACGTAGCATTGGTAGGAACTTCCACATTTTTCGTTGCAAAAGTTTTTTCTGACTATCACCCTAATTCGCCATGGAATTATTTCTTTTATCCATTCGCTGTCGTTTCAACAGCAGGTACCGCATACCTGAGACACCGGGGCGGTAAACATTTCTTATCTGACATTATTTTGGGTACAGCTGTAGGTACTTTATCAGGATTGCTTGTTCCATCATTTCATAAGAATAAAAATCCGGAAACTGCAAAATTCCGATTATCTCCTTCATTTGATGGACAAACAACCGGTGTAAGAATGACTTACCGGTTCTAATAGTTCATTATTTATTTTTTCGTATTGACAAATTGTATCTCAACAGAACATCGCTGTTGAATACAATATGTAACCAATTTATTGTTGGATCATTCACGATATAATGGTAGGTGATCTGTGTGGAACTGTTGGTATTTTCCGGTAAAAGAAATGCGGAACGCGGGCTGAATTCATACATCGATGAATCATAAAACGACGTTGGTGCAATATTATATTCACCACGATCTCCCAGATGAAGTGTGAATCGCAAGGTATCACCCATTGATGCATTTACTATTCCTTTTTCAGGCAAAAATGATTTGATCGGGTATTTCACAAATGGCATCAATTTAAATGGTGCCTGGTGAAATTCTCTTAATACAGGCGGTTCTTGCATCAAAGACCAACTCAGGTCTTCTGGATAGTGATCGCGGATAAAATCAGCTGGCGGTGTGAGAAAATAATAAGAATCATAATTTTGAATATACCTGTTTGAATAACTGATAAATCCACTTGCCCAGGTTACATCCAATAAATGCCATGTACTATCCAGTTTAACTGCATTCCATGAATGATTGGAACGAAAACGGTTTCCCACCCTGTCAATTCCCACCCTTCCATATCCTGAAATCACTTCAGCTTCAATGCCTGCATACGTACACAATGTTTTAAATAACCGCGCATAACCATCACAAACCGCAAGTCTCGTTTTCAAAACGTTATCAGCCACCAACTCATCAAGCGGTTGAAGTGTGGAAGTGGTGTCTGCAATAAAATGATCATCAAACACAGAATTATACTTGGATGAACGAGAATGAACCTGGGTCCTGTATTCTATATTTTGTGCAATCCAATAGAAAATCGCGCGGACTTTTTCCTTTTGGGTTTCTTTATTTTTTACAAGCCTTGAAGCAAGTTCATTTCCCGTCTCGACACGGGATTTTTGCGCTCCTGCAGATATGTAAGTTGCCAGTATAATTATGAATATGCCCAATCTCACGATATGCAATTTATTCAATTGTTAAGTATCGTGGCAGTTAAAAATCTATTTAAAAAATTGGCTTAATTTTTAAGGCTTATTTCTAAAGATCATAAGTGTTTTAGTTGCCTTGATACAAACATTCCCTGCGTATTAGTAAGAAAAATGAAGTTGAATTGAGAAGAAAAATCTGGAAGGATACCGTCAAATACGTTGAATAGCAGCCTTGTTAGGGTTATATTTTTTTTAACGCATCACTGACAATTAAATAGATAAATCCACCGTTCTTTGGACATCCACTTCAACCGGTTTAAGAGTTTCGACCAGCATTTAAAAACGTAAACTAACAACTATGGATGCGAATCCGTCAACCGGTTCACACGATGACTCATTGTACTCCTATGATTCTTTTGGTACTCAGTCAAAACCAAGGGAAAGTAAAAATTTTTTATGGTGGTGTTCTGGTGCACATGAAAAACTGCTGAAGCAGTTTCCATCGGAGCACAGTAAGTATTCAGGACTTGGTGGTGTGTTGCTTGCAACATTTATACTTGCATCCCTGTCTGCCGGGTATGCAATCCATACTGTCTTTAACAACTGGTTATGGACAATTGGATTCGCAATTATCTGGGGACTTGTGATCTTCAACTTCGACCGTTTTCTTGTTTCTACCATGCGGAAGTATGGTATTTCCAAAAGAAAGCAATACTGGATGGCAGTACCGAGATTATTTCTCGCCGTACTTATTGGTCTTACCATTGCCAGGCCGCTCGAACTTAAAATTTTCGAGAAAGAGATCAACGTCAAGATGGCTGAAAATCTCCATCACAAAATTCTCAACAACGATAGTTTATTGAATCTTGAAAACCAGCAGCAGATCGCTGTGGCTTCTGAAGAAAGACAAAGGTTTACACAACGCAAACTTGCGATTGAGGATACACTTCAAAGATTACAATCAGCATATGTACAGGAAGCTGATGGAACTGGTGGATCGATGCAACGAGGCATTGAAAACCTGACGCGTTTAAAAATGGATGCATATACCCGTGCACGTGAACAGTACGCACCAGAACTTGCCAGTCTTGACAGACAGATCAAAAGCCAGGACTCCATCATGAATACTTCTCGCGCATCACTTGAAGACAAAAGAAAACTGTATGAATCCACTGCAGCCGCGAATATGGGTTTCCTCGAAAGAAATAAAGCATTAAGTGATCTGTCAGATGAAGAATCAAGTGTTTTCTGGACCAGTCTCCTGATTTCCCTACTTATTATATTAATTGAAATTGGACCTGTTCTATCAAAGCTTATCATGCCGATCGGCCCATACGATATCGCGCTTGCCAAAGAAGAATTGCTACAAATGGCATCTGACGAAAATGATATCCGGAAAGGAAAAGAAAACCTGTTTGAAAGAAGAAAATCATTTTACCAGAAACAAAAACAGATGTCAGATGAACTCGTGAATAAACTCACCGAACTACAGAAGAAAAACATCGACGAAGAACTCGACAAGTGGGAAAAGGGCCAGTGGGAACCTCGTGATCACCGTGCGAGTATGGATGAGGTGATGAGAAAGATTAAGGAGAAGTACCAGGTGAAGGATGATGATATAATTTGATTTCAGATTTTTGATTTTTGATTTTTGATTTTTGATTTCGAACAATCATAATAATTGAACCTTTTCTTATTTATCGTGGAATTCTTACTAGAATTAACATTCGATAAATTAGAAAAGGTTCAAGCTTTTAAATCGTCGATTAAAAGGTTTTACGACTTAATTCCAGATTCGAGCATTTAGTAAGTTTCCAAGTTTACAGTGTCTGCGCAAATCAAAAATCAAAAACCAAAAATCAAAAATTGTATTAGACGTCTGTATCTGTCCTAACCGACTTTGTAACCGTTACCTTATCAGTACGTCCTGCTGTATCGCGGCGTCCTCTGCCTCCGCCAAGTAGTGCAACAAGAAGCAACAGGAACACTGCACCACCGATGATCCACACCCATGGTGAAGAATACCAGTCAGTACTTTCTGTTACAGATACTGTTGTTTTAGAAGTTGATGTTTCTGTGGTACTTCCGCCTGTGCCTTCCTGAGCAAATAAGATGACCTGGGTCATCATCAGGCATAAAGTAAAATATGCAGCTTTCAAAGATTGCATAATGTTTCCCTTTTTCATGTTATTCTGTTTTTCTTGACATGTTTCAATTTCCGGGCCATGAGCAGTCATTAAACGGGCACTATGCAATAAGAATATACGATAATTGAAAATCCCCATTTATATAAGGCATACGCCAGCCATCAAACTAAGGGTAACATTAACATGAGCGGCAACGTTTTACGGAATCTGGCTGAGTAATTTGCAGCGCTGCGGATTGAAACCGCCAGGACCAACACCACATGAAAGTTTTATTAACCCTGCTTTCTCTCGCTGTTTCCATTTCAATTTTTTCCCAGGATTCCGCAAAAAGAGAATTGCCCGCAGTCAGAACAACAACTCCACCAAAAATTGATGGTGACATTTCAGACGACGTTTGGAAACTGGCTCCTGTTGCCACAAACATGGTTGAATGGCGTCCCTCCTTTGGATTAATTGAAAGTGATAAAACAAAAACTGAAGTCCGTTTTTTATACGATGACAATGCTATTTATATCAGCGGTTTTTGCTGGGAACAAAGAGACAGCATATCAACTGAACTTGCCGGTCGTGATGGCGTGGGCGTTAGTGATTTTGTTGGTGTGATGTTCGACACATATCTCGATGAAATAAATGGTGTTGGATTTTATGTTACCTCTCTGGGGGAACAGTTCGATGCTAAATATTCATTAGGAATGGAAGATGATTCATGGAACAGCGTTTATGAATCAAAAGCAAAAATTCATGATAATGGCTGGTCATTCGAAATGCTCATACCATATTCAGCTATTCGATTTAGCAAAGTACCCGTACAAAATTGGGGAATGCAAATAACAAGACGCAGAAGCAAATCCGGAAAGCAGTTCATGTGGAATCCGGTTGATCCAACCACGTTTGGGTTCATGAATCAGAGTGGGCGTTGGACAGGAATTCGTGATATCAGGTCTCCATTAAGATTGTCCTTTTCACCCTACATTTCTTCTTATTTAAATAAAGCAGCAGGCGAAAAAAAATGGGCCCCATCGATCAATGGCGGTATGGATGTAAAGTATGGAATCAGCAAAGCATTCACACTTGACATGACGCTGATCCCCGACTTCGGCCAGGTACAGAGTGATAATCTGATTTTAAATCTATCTCCATTTGAAGTAAGATATAATGAGAATCGTGCTTTCTTCACAGAAGGAACTGAACTATTCAATAAAGGAAATTTCTTTTACAGCAGGAGGATCGGCGGTACACCAATCAGGTATTATAACGTGGATGGAATGAAAAACCCGGGTGATACCGTTCTATCAAATCCTGCAGAAACAAAATTGATCAACGCTACGAAAGTCAGCGGACGTACATCTAAAGGACTTGGTGTGGGTGTTTTTAATGCATTAACCCGTCCCGAATATGCTCGTGCAGCTCCAATGAGTGATTTAAACAGTGATTATGAAATTCAAACAAATCCACTGACAAACTACAGTGTTGTTGTGCTGGATCAGACCATGAAAAATAATTCAAGCGTCACTTTTGTTAATACAAATGTTTGGCGAAGTGGAAGAGATTATGATGCAAACGTAGCAGGAGCATTGTTTGATATTTACGATAATAAGGTGGATTGGAATGTTTGGGGAACACTGGCGAACAGTACTCTGTTTGGTTACAACAGCAATGGAAGCAATTCATCCGGCTGGCATTACCGGATAAACGGCGGTAAATTTCGCGGAAGGTTCAACTTTGAAATTCACCAGTTCATGGCCGATGACAAATATGCTCAAAATGATCTCGGTTTTTTTACCAATAATAATTACATCGACAATGGATTCTGGGCCGGATACAAATTTGTAAAACCTAAACTGTTTTACAATAACCTCAACATGAATCTGATGGGTACTTATTCACAGAGGTATACCCCAAGAGCTTACCAGAATTGGTTCATTCGTTATAATGTGAATGGCACAATGAAGAATCTTTGGGAGGTTGGTATCAACAGCGACTATCGCGCCGAATCCAATGATTTCTACGAGCCAAGAATGACTGGTAAGGTATTCAGAAAACCAGAATCATGGATGGCAGGATTTTGGGTAAACACCAACCGCACAAAGAAATATTCCGCAACTGCTGAATTTTATAGAAGAAGATCCAATGATTACGATTTTACAGGTTATGATCTTTATCTGCGAAACCAATACAGGTTTAATGACAAACTCACCATCAGCCTTTCACATTTTATCAGTGAATTAAAAAATGATGTGGGTTATGGATTTACAAACCCCGGTCGTGATTCAATATTATTTGGATTGCGTGATAGAATGACTGTTGAGAATATATTTAATGTCAAATATAATTTCAACACTATGATGGGTCTCACTTTCCGTGCACGTCATTACTGGAGTGAGGTGGGATACAAATCTTTT
Organism: uncultured Chitinophagaceae bacterium; assembly: GCA_964499155.1. Taxonomy (GTDB): domain Bacteria; phylum Bacteroidota; class Bacteroidia; order Chitinophagales; family Chitinophagaceae; genus CAZCKF01. Next base: position 3,839 of record CAZCKF010000038.1, on the reverse strand, counting down.
TTCAAACTTGAAGACAATGGCGACCTGACAAAAGCATCTTCTGTAAATCGCAACGTCGATAATAACGCCAACTTTTTTAATATCGACATGATTTATACGTGGCAGTTTGCACCCGGCAGTTTCATTAATGTCAACTGGAAAACATTCGCCGACAGCTTTGATCGAACAGTGATAGATAAGTATTACGACAACCTTGGAAATATTCTTGATCGCTCACAAAACCAGAGCTTTTCTGTGAAAGTGATCTACTACCTTGATTATTTGACATTGAGAAAAAAGAAAAAGGTAACTACGTAGGTATTCAGCACAGGTTTTCACTGCTGTTTGTGTTAACACAAACAGCGGCGGTTTTTTTATATCGTATTCCGGTTGGTGATAACACCAACCTATCCCACAATCATTTCTCATTTTCCCTTTTAGAAAAAATTTGACTATAAATTCCGTTTGCATGTTGCCTGTTGCTAAAACCATCCCGAATATTATCTGATTATTTACTAGCTGATTTGTGAGCAAATAGACCTCTACGCCCCCGCCCCGGGCATAGTGTTTGCACCTTCTTGCGCATGAAAAACACATTCCCCTTACTACTACTCATCGTTGTGCTTGCCACAAGTTGTGACAGCTTTGACACACGCGTAAAAAATGAAACAGCAGATTCAACAGCAAATGTTTTTTACCGGGATCAATCGATAACAGCATCGAATGCATACAGTACGTTTTTTCTCGACAGTAATGACATTGAAGCATATGTGAGGGCTGAAAAAGTTCCGGATTCTATCGCAACACATTTACGGAATTTCTATTCAGTCAGAAATTTCGGTTTTGCATGGTTTGACCAGGATGGTTTAACTGAACATGGCCGAATTGTGTACAATCTTTTCAACAACGAAAAAAAATCTTTGAATGACAATTTGAAAAAGCAAGTTGATTCTTTGATGGTTGGTGATACGAGCACGCAATTAACAGATACTGCAACCATTGCAAAAGCAGAACTTGAATTTACAAAACAGTTATTTGCTTCGGGTGGTGATGCATTTAATGACAGGATTTCTGTAACTGAATTTTATTTTTTAGTCCCTGCCAAAAAAATGGATGTGCTGACCCTCGCTGATTCTGTTTTGAATGACAACAGCATAGGTTTTCAGGATAATTCCCCGTCGAATACACAATACAGTGCAATGAAAGAACAATTGCGCAAACACGTTGAGGCAGCCCGTAAAGGGGAATCGCAACCATTATCCGGTAAAATTTCCAAGGGGTCCGCGAATGGTGTTAGCGGGCTGAAACAGCGGTTGCAGTTTTATGGAGACTATAAAGGATCAGATACAAGTTCAGTCTATAATGATTCGGTTCAGAATGCAGTAAAAATGTTTCAAAAACGTCATGGATTTAAAGAAACCGGAATAGTTGATGACAGTACAATGCGTTTATTGAACACTCCTTTAAAAGATCGAATTGCAACAATCCTGATTAATATGGAGCGGATGAAATGGCAACCGGCCATGGAAGATAGTGCACACATCCAGGTGAATATTCCTTCATTCAAGTTATACGCGCAGGGTGAAGACACGTCGAACTTTGAAATGAATGTGATCGTTGGGAAAGAAGGTACAAACACAGCAATGTTCAGTGGTTCGATTAATCAAATAGTGTTTAACCCATCGTGGAATATTCCCCAAAGTATTGTCCGCAATGAGATTATGCCAGCAATGAAAAAGAACCCAAATTATCTGAAGTCGAAGAACATGGAAATAACAAATCAGCGTGACAGTGTTCCGGAAATTCGTCAATTGCCTGGTAAGGATAATGCACTCGGTCGTGTAAAATTTTTGTTCCCAAACAGGTATGATATTTACCTGCATGATACACCTGATAAATCTGCTTTTAATAAAAGCGTCCGGGCATTAAGTCATGGATGTATCAGGGTGGCTGATGCAGCAAAGCTTTCTCAATTTTTATTAAAGGATAAAAGTGAATGGACTCCGGAAAAAATTAAGGAAGCAATGAATTCAACTAAAGAACAGACTGTAAAAATCGACCCGGTTAAAGTGATGATTACTTATTATACAGCCTGGATTGATGAAAGCGGAAACCTTGTTTATGGTAATGATATTTATGATTTAGACAAGAAAGCGAAAGAAAGAATGTTTGTGTAAGCTTCAGGCATCAGGCTTCAAGCAACAAGCTTTAAGAAGCTATATAAAAAATTCTTGTAATAATCGCCTTCATGAACGCGGAATAACGAGAAACCAGAAACAAGAAACTAAAACAGTTTGCAAAAAAAACCCGGTAATTAAAGTTTACCGGGTTTTTAGTTGAATATGTATTTTATCTCGATTTGTTTTTGGATTTGCTTGCTGACTTCTTCGTTGTTGTTTTTCCTGCGGCTTTTGAACGTGCTCCGGCAGCTCCACCTCGTTTGCTGGATGCAGTGGATTTCTTACCCGCCCTTGCGCTTCGTGTCCTTTTTGATGCGCTGCCACTTGATTTGGCTGTTGATCTGGAAGAAGAACGAGTTTGAGATGCTGCACGCTTATTTGAAGCACTACCATTTGAACGTGATTGTCCATTTGATTTGCTCTTGCTGCGACCACTGCCATTTGCATGCTGGGCTTTTTCATTCAATCTGCCAACAGCAAGATCAGTCAGGCGATCATCTGCTTCATACTCTTCATCAAGAGTTTGCTCAAGCAATTCAGCAACTTCACCCAAATTCAATTCTCTTGCGTATGCGCGAGCTGTACCGTAACCGCTGATTTCATAATGCTCGATCTTTTGAGCTGCTGCGATAATCGCAGCGTCAAGCACTTCAGGGCTCATCTCCTCTCCCATGATCTTTTCACCTTCAGTGATAAGACCTTCCATTCCTTTACATTTATGCTTGCCATTTCCGCCAAACAGTGAACTAAAGAAACCTTTTCTTTTTTCATTCTCTTCTTCACTTTCTTCTTCACCACCAAGAAGTCCCTCGATTTCATTCAGCCTTTCAAGCTGTCCCTCGGTTATTTGCAAATGACGCTGAAGTGATTCTTTAAGTGTAGTGTTATTGGCCTTTTCAATCATTGCAGGCAATGCTTCAATGATTTGTTCTTCTGCAGAACGCAAATCCACGATTTCATGTTTTAGCAAGTCTTTCAAATTGATCATTGGTTCCATAAATTGTTTTTTAGGAATTAAACAGGCATAAAAATTATGCCGTGGAACATTTATCAAATCGAAAAAATATCCATTGAACCTTTCATGCGTAGTTTATACAGCTCAAGTTTTTCCTTGTCCTTTCTTTTTGCAATCCTGTCAACAGCATCTGCATAATGCAATATGTTGAACATTTTAATAAAAGGACTATTCTTCATCAGTTCGGCATTCTTAATTCCGTATCCTTTTACAAAATGTTGCTTGCCATCATAGGACAGATCATGCAATGCAATTGCAAGATCCCAGTATGGGGCAAAGTTGGATGTACAATTCTCCCAGTCAATAATGGCAAGGATCTTCCCTTTTTTATT
>CAZCKF010000038.1:0-323 GCA_964499155.1 uncultured Chitinophagaceae bacterium | reverse complement strand
ATCAATAATAGCCTTCAGGTGTCCTTGTTTATTTGCAATTACATTTTTCAATCGCAAATCACCATGATTCAATGCTGGAGTAGGATTTATTTTCTCCGCTTTATTGATCAAACCCTGCAGTTTTTTGATATCTGCTTTTGTTAGCATTTCATTTTTTGCGAGAATGTCAATTCTGCCCGCAGTATTGTATTCTCCTTTCATAAAATCTTTCCAGGACTTGTTTTTCGATAACCTGTTATTGGACCAATCGAAAACATTTCCAAATCCAATTGTCTTAATGGAATGAATGGTCTTTGCAAAACTACCAAGCTGTTCAAGGATCT
>CAZCKF010000037.1:0-13417 GCA_964499155.1 uncultured Chitinophagaceae bacterium | reverse complement strand
TCCTCCGTCCATGCATGTTCATCGTCACCAATAAGTTTCCGATTCGGATCTGCACTTAAGGTTGTTTTTCCAGTTCCACTCAGTCCAAAAAATATAGCTGTATCCCCATCTGCTCCAAGGTTTGCACTGCAATGCATGCTGAGTGCATTTTTTTCCTGTGGCAATAAATAATTGAGGATGGTAAAAATTCCTTTTTTGGTTTCACCGGTATAACCCGTACCCGCAATTAGGATCATCCTGTGTTTAAAAGAAACAAGTGCCGCATTGTGTTGCCTTGTTCCGCATTCAACAGGATCAAGTTTTAATCCAGGTGCAGTTATAACATGCCAGTGAGGTTTGAATGTTTCAAGTTCTTCTTCTGTTGGGCGTAAGAACATATTGTATGCAAACAGGTTCGTCCAGGGTTTTTCGTTAACCACACGAATGTTGAGTTTATACCTGGGATCAGCGCAGGCATAACAATCACGGATCCAAACCTCAGGTTGTTTATCGAGGTAGGCCATGATTTTTTTATGAACGATGTCGAAATATTTGGGCTCAATTGGCAGGTTGAATTCATTCCAGTCCACAGTGTCTGCAGTAATCTCATCCTTCACTATAAACTTATCTTTTGGTGACCGACCGGTAAACTCTCCAGTTTGAATAACCAGGGCGCCTGTATCATTCAGTTTACCTTCGCCAATGCGCAGGGTATCCTGAATTAATTCATCCGGAGTTGATTGATAATTAATGCTTTCTGTGCTTTTTAAACCAAGGCGTACAAGATTGTCGGTGGGGATCGAAATGGTTGGTACTGACATAATTAGAAATCCTCTTAAATGTTAGGCTTGCAAAGGTAATACACATTCTCCGTGTTATACAAACAAGTGTTAGCAGTACACATTATAAAAAATCAGGGTTCAGCGGCTTCATTTATTTGATTTTTAATTGACCGCCAGAAAACTTGAATATTTTCAAACAGTAGGTGTTCATTGCTGTAAATAATTGAATTCAAAGGAGATTGAATTTTTCAGCCTCTGAGCCTCTCTATATCTTAGCCGCAAATTGGTTTCATGAAATACCATCCACTGGATGCCAAAATCTTCAACACAAACCGTGAACGGTTCATTAAAGAAATGGAGAAAAACTCCATAGCAATCTTTGTTAGCAATGATGAGGTACCAAGTAACGGTGATGCCATACATTCTTTCAAACAAAACAGTGATCTTTTCTGGCTATCCGGAATTCGTCAGGAAGAATCAATGGTGATACTTTTTCCAAATAATCCAGATCCAAAATTCCGTGAGGTGTTGGTGCTGGTTCGACCAAATGAACTCAAGGAAAAGTGGGATGGAAAAAGATTACGCAAGGAAGAAGCAACAGCAATAAGTGGCATCGAAACAATAGTGTGGCTGGATACAATTGATGCACTATTGCAGACCTGGATTCATCTTGCTGATATCATCTATCTGGATACAAATGAAAATGACAGGAAAGCAAGTCTGGTAAGAACACGTGATTACAGGTTCGTGGATGAAATGCAGAGCCGTTATCCGCTGCATGCTTATCGGCGCGCAGCTAAAATCATGAAAACATTACGTGGTGTAAAGACGCAATGGGAAATAAAAGTTTTACAACAGGCCATTGATATCACGGACAAGACTTTCAGGAAATTATTAAAAGTGATCAGGCCTGGTATCATGGAATATGAAATTGAAGCAGAGATATATCATTCTTTTTTCAGCAATCGCGCAACGGGCCCTGCTTATGGTAGCATCATTGCCAGCGGTGATCGTGCGCGAACCTTGCATTACATTTCCAATAACCAGGAATGCAAGGATGGTGAATTAATTCTGATGGATTTTGGTGCAGAGTATGGCGGTTATTGCGCTGATCTCACCAGGACTGTCCCTGTCAATGGAAAATTTACAAAAAGACAAAAAGAGGTGTATAATGCCTGCCTTCATTTACACGATTATGCAAAAAGTTTGTTGAAGCCCGGCATTACCGTAATTGATTACACGGAAAAAGTGGGAGATGAAGCAACAAAAGAATTTGTAAAAATCGGTTTGCTTGAAAAAACTGATGTGAAAAATGAGGATCCGGATAACAGGGCATATAGAAAATATCTTTACCATGGAATTTCACACCACCTTGGTATTGATGTACATGATCTTGGCACCAGGACAGAACCACTTGAGGAAGGAATGGTGTTGACGGTGGAACCCGGTATTTACATCGAAGAAGAAAATATGGGGATACGCATTGAAAACAATGTGTGGATCACGCGTAATGGAAATAAAGATCTAATGAAGGATATTCCCATTACCGTGGATGAAATCGAAAACCTGATGAAAAAATAACCGGTAAATTTCATGAAGCATATCCCGAATCTTTTTACCCTGCTCAACCTTGTCCTTGGCTGCATCGCCATTATTTTCATTTTACAAACTGGTGAAACGATCGTGTTGTTGCAACAAGGTGGATTTACACAAATTAATTTACCAGAAAAGATCACATGGGGTGCACTGTGCATTTTTGGCGCAGCAGTTATTGATTTCCTGGATGGATTTTTAGCCCGGTTGTTAAAAGCAGATTCAGAAATGGGAAAACAGCTCGATTCACTTGCCGATGTTGTAAGTTTTGGCGTTGCACCGGGATTGATCATTTTTCAATTACTCAGGCTTTCATTTGCGCAGGAAGAAAATGGATTGGATGTTTCATTGATCTGGTTATTGCCAGCATTAATTATTCCCTGTGCGGCAGCCTGGAGGCTTGCACGATATAATATTACAGTTCATACGGATGAAAATTTCTCAGGAGTTCCAACTCCTGCTGTAGGTTTATTCATTGCAACACTCCCTCTTGCATTGCATTACCAGAGAATTGGCAATATCAATGAAATTATTTTGAATGAGTGGGTGTTGTACTTCATTATCGCTGCCGTAAGTTTTTTAATGGTAAGCAGGTTATACATGCTTAGCATGAAACCAAAAAGCTTCAGCATTCAAAACAATATCACCAGGATCATTTTAATTGTTATCGCAATTGTATCCATTGTGTTGATTGGGTGGCTGTCGGGAGCGGTGATCTTTGCGGCTTATGTAATTTTATCTCTTATTACGAAAAGAAACAAGCATGACGTATACAGTGCAGGTTAAAGTAATGCCTCTGAAAGAATTATTGGATCCTCAGGGAAAAGCGGTATTAGGTGGTCTTCAAAATCTCGGATTGAAAGCTGTTGAAGATGTACGTGTGGGTAAAAACATCACACTGCAGGTAAATGCAGAAAGTTCAGAGGCCGCAAGGCAGATTGCCGAGGAAGCAACAAAAAAATTACTGGCAAATCCTGTCATGGAATATTTCGAGGTGGCTGTTAACTGATCTTCGCTTTTATTATTTAATTATTTGCATGTTGTACCTCGTGCCTACTCCAATCGGTAACCTGAAGGATATTACTTTCAGGGCAGTTGAGGTACTTAAAGAAGCTGATGTAATCCTTGCAGAAGATACCAGGACTTCTTCCCGGTTGATGAATCATTATGGAATAACAACTCCACTCACACCTTATCATCAGCACAATGAACATAAGGTGCTCGCTCATTTAATTGAACAACTTGTGGACGGAAAGAAAATGGCACTGGTAACCGATGCGGGTACACCCGGCATTTCTGATCCTGCATTTCTTCTCGTGCGTGAATGTTTGCGAAATAATATTAAGGTTGAAACATTACCGGGTGCAACAGCCTTTGTTCCGGCACTGGTCAATAGTGGAATACCTGCACAGCGATTTGCATTTGAAGGATTTCTCCCGCATAAAAAAGGACGGCAGACCATGTTTAAAAAACTGGCTGAAGAAGAACGAACTTTTATTTTATACGAATCGCCCACGCGGTTGCTGAAAACACTTGAAGAACTTGCACAGTTTTGCGGCAGTGAAAGGCAATGTACTGTCAGCAGGGAACTCACAAAAATGTTTGAAGAAACAGTACGCGGTACGCTTGCTGATGTGGTTGCACATTTTAAAAAACAGGGAGTGAAAGGTGAAATCGTGATTGTTGTTCAGGGAAAAGAGAGTTAGTTGGAGGTTCTTGTTTCTTCCAATCCAGTTTAACAATTCAATTTGAGCGTCTTTTAACGAAATTGCGTCCTATACCTGAAAATTACACTCCATGAGATCCATGATTTTTTTCATACTTGTTTTTTCTGCAACAGTATTGAATGCTCAACCTGATCGTTGGCAACAACGGGTGAAGTATTCAATGGACATTGATATGAATGTTGCAACGAATCGATTTACAGGAAAACAGAAACTTGAATACTGGAATAATTCTCCGGATACACTTACAAGAGTATTTTATCATTTATATTTTAATGCATTTCAGCCTAACTCCATGATGGATACGCGCAGCCGCAGGCAGGGTGGAATGGTTGTGCGTACCGATCGCAATGGAAATCCGGTGTACGATTGGGATAATCGTGTTAAGGACAGGATCGTAAAACTCAAACCGGATGAAATCGGGTATCACAATATTCAAAGCTTGAAGATGAATGGCAGAACACAGCAGTTTCGTGTGCACGAGACTGTTATGGAAGTTGTTCTTGACAAACCTATTCTGCCCAAATCAAAAGTGACGTTTGACATGGAATTTGATTCACAGGTTCCATTGCAGGTTCGACGCAGCGGCCGTGACAATCCTTCAACAGGAGTGCGATATTCGATGAGTCAATGGTATCCCAAACTTGCGGAATATGATTATGAAGGATGGCATCCCACTCCATATGTGGGACGTGAATTTTATGGTGTGTGGGGAGATTTTGAAGTAAAAATTACCATTGATAAAAATTATGTTCTGGGAGGTTCAGGCTATTTGCAAAATCCAAATCAGATTGGCCATGGTTATGAAACACCCGGCACGAAAATAACTTCGACAGGTTCAAGAAATACCTGGCATTTTGTAGCACCCAATGTGCATGATTTTATGTGGGCCGCAGATCCTGATTACAAACATGTATCAAGAAAATTGAAGAATGATGTAACGATTCATGTTTTGTATGATAAAAAGACCCAAAAACCATCAGACTGGGAACCATTATTGGATATGGCCGAAGCGGCAATGCCATTCATTGAAAAAACATTCGGTCCTTATCCTTACAAGCAATATTCGTTTGTGCATGGTGGTGATGGCGGCATGGAATATCCAATGGCAACATTGATCGTTGGTCCAGGTGCTGCAATTCACGAATGGATGCATAGCTGGTATCATGGAGTACTTGGATTTAATGAATCATTGTATGCATGGATGGATGAAGGTTTTACTCAATATGCTGAAGAAAGGATTACTGCTTTTCTCAACCAGGACACTGCCTTTGCACAGGAGGGAAATTATGGTAGTTATTATGCACTGGCCAGAAGCGGTCGCGAAGAGCCCCTGACCACGCATGCTGATCATTTTAATTACAATGCAGCTTACAGCCCGGCTGTGTATTCAAAGGGTGCCGTGTTTCTTGAGCAATTAGGTTATATAGTTGGTGCAGATACGCGGGATAAGATCCTGCTTGAGTTTTACAAGCAATGGAAATTCAAACACCCAAATGCAGCGGATTTCATGCGAATTGCAGAGAAAATAAGCAACATGAAACTTGACTGGTATAAAGAATATTTTATTCATACTACCAAGACAATCGATTATGCGGTCGACAGTTTGTGGGAAGAGGGAGGTAAAACAAGGATCCGTTTACGGAAGAATGGATTGATGCCAATGCCCATTGACCTTCAGTTGAACTTTAAGGATGGTTCAAAGGAAATACACTACGTGCCCATGTATCTCATGTTTGGACAAAAGCCTGCAGAGAACAACATTCCCAGAACCGTTTACGAACCGTGGAAATGGACGCATGATACTTATGTAATTGAAACTTCACGCAGACTTTCTGATCTGACGATTGCTGAAATAGATCCATCAAAGCGGCTTGCAGACCTGGAGAGGAAGAATAACAGGTTGGAGCTAAAATGGTGAGGAGAGAATTTTTGATTTTGGATTTTTGATTTTGGATTGGGCACTCCTATATTATTAGCATGTTAGCATTAAAGAGGGAAGATTGAGAATCGATACATGTTTGATAGAGCTTGATGTAGTAGGTTTTGTACGAAACGCAAACAACAGTAAAATAATCAGCCTCTAGGTAGGCAGACTGAGGATTGCCGACTGCCAATTTCAGAATTGGAATTTGAATTTTGATTGGTGCGCTTTTAAACCAATAGCATCAAGAGAATAGAAGCAAATAGCTGTATTTGTCCGTGAAATCCCAGCTTAATCCAAACAATCCGTGTTTATAAAAAATCCGCTAATTAGGAGATCTCTCCCACAAAAAAAGAAGCTCCGCGGGAGAATTTGCGGAGCTCTGACGATCAAGGCTAATAGACAAAGGCTTAAATGGTTGACGGTTTCTGACTACCGTGATAATGTGAAGATACGTTTGTGAAGAGGGGTGGACCAATACCACTTTAGTGGGAATTTCTAAAAGATTTTTGATTATTGGTTTTGGATTTTTGATTGCATTCCAGGTCGCGAAGATGTTTTATAATAGTTTCCTCAAAAAACTATCAGTGTGTTCAATTTAAAAAATGCATTCTCAAAATTCAGGGTGTACATATTGCCCACTGCCTACTGCCCATTGCCCATCAATCATCACCTCCCATAAAACTTATTCACCGCCTCAATCCTGTTATTTACATGCAGCTTCTCATAAATATGATACACATGCTTACGTACAGTTTCCTGGCTGATGAAGAGTTCAGCAGCGATTTCCTTGTACATCAAAACACGTGAAAGATGTTCGAGTATTTCCTTTTCTCTTTTAGAAAGATCTCCCAGATTGGGATCTGTTGTATTAGTTTTTGAACGAAATGCAGTCACAACTTTTCTTGCAATCTGGCTGCTCATGGGCGCTCCCCCTTCAAACAATTCTCGAATGGCATCGAGCATTTTCGCAGGAGCAGTTTTCTTCAAAATATATCCGCTTGCACCTGCACTCAACGCTTCAAAAATTTTATCATCTTCCTCGTAGACGGTGCACATCATAAAATTCGTATCCGTCATTTTTGGTTTCAAAACACGTACGCAATCAATACCACTTTCTTTTCCACCAAGATTGATGTCCATAAGAACAACATCGGGCTTTAATGAGGGAAGTTCTTCAATGGCTTCCGTAGAAGTACTTAAAGTACCCGCACATTCATATCCTTCGGCCATGTTGATGATTTCTTCCAAGGCATTCCTTAAATCAGGATTGTCGTCGACAATGCAAACGGATATTTTATCATTCATATACTAAAGTTCAGGTTTAAAGAACAGATGCCAATACCACGAACAGGTATATTTAGCGACTTGAATAAAGGAGGTACTTCTCTTCAAAATACGGAAGTGGAAAAAGTTCTGCAATACTGACCATTTTAGGACGAAGCATACTTTCCTGTATTTCAATACCCAGATCACCTCCTTTCAGGCATATGAGTCCGGGTGCAAATTCCCCAGAGGTTGTTTTTTTTAGCAGAGGTTTGCTCCATGCCCAGAGATCTTTCATGGGAGCAACAGCTCGCGAAACAGCAAAATCAAATTTCCTGTTTTTAATTTCCTCAGCGCGGGTATGTTGAGTGCTTACATTTTTTAAGCCTATTCCCTGAGCGACTTCATTGACCACTTTTAATTTTTTGGCTATACTGTCCACTAAATGAAAATGAACGTCGGGGAAATAAATGGCAAGCGGAATTCCAGGAAAACCTCCGCCAGTTCCAATATCAATGATCTCCTGACCTGCAATAAATTCAAAAACTGCAGCAATGCTTAGAGAATGTAAAATGTGTTTTTCATAAAGTCCCTCCATATCCTTTCTAGATATCACATTTATTTTCGCATTCCATTCATTGTACAAACCTTCAAGCGCAGCCAGTTGTTTTAGCTGTGTATCGGTGAACTCAGAAAAGTAGCTGGTGATCAGTTCCAGGCCTTGCGTGGCTTTTTCCATAATGCCGGCACAAAAATGAGGTAATAGAAAAACATCCAGATGTCCAGGAAAAGAAACCATGGATAGAGGTCCTTTTCATTGAGCTTTTTCATGGCTGGATATAAAATAAATGCCTGCATGATGAATCGTACTCCAACAATCGCAGCAGTAATTCGCCAGTCATAAAAAAATGACAGAGCAGCTAAGGGATAGAAAGTGAAAAGAGAAAATGAATAAACCCCCAGCAGAAACTTATGTATAGGTTTATAATATTTTGATGTGGTGTAATGGCGATGTTTCTGCTTGATCCATTCTTTCCAGGTGCTTTTAGGTCGCGAAAGCGTAATGGCTTCCGGATCGATTACAACCGCTGTATTTTTTCCTGAAGCATTTTTATTTACAAACAGGTCATCGTCCCCGCTGGGAATATTGTTAATGGAAGAAAAACCTTTGTTTCTAAAAAAAAGATCACGTTTGTAGGAAAGGTTTCTTCCCACGCCCATATAAGGTATACCTGCAAGTGCAAATGATAAAAATTGCAGGGCAGAATGAAACGTTTCGAACCGAATCAATTTGTTTAAAATACCTGGACGTTTATGGTATGCACCGTAACCAAGTACGAGTTCAATGCCATTATAATAAGCATCCTGCATTTTGGTAATCCAGTTTTCACTGGCAGGTACACAATCTGCATCCGTCAGCAGCAATACTTCATGTTTTGCTTCCTTGATTCCAATCGAAAGCGGATATTTTTTTCCGCTGATCATTTTGGCTTCCTGTGTGAGTTCTACAATGTGTAAGCGTTTAAAAGTTTTTTTGAGCTCCTGTAAAATGTATTTTGAATCATCCACAGAATTATCATTCACTACGATTACTTCATGCGTGGTCGGATATTGCTGAACAAGAAGTCCGGGTAAATTCTTGGCAAGGTTCTCATCTTCATCCCTTGCACAAACAATTACTGAGACGGGATGCTGTTGGGATACTTCTCTTTGTTTTGGTTTATATGTTGCGAGCCGGCTGAAAAAGAAACCGTAATAAAAGATCTGGATGGCAGCCATAGCAGCAAAAGCGTAGAAAACAATTTCCCACAGTGCAGTCAGGTTCATGGCTGCGAAGATAGACGGTGGGATGAAGAGGGCAGTTAGCATTTGTACACATCCTAAAAGGTTTCAAAATTTCAACATTTCAAGATTTCAAGATTGGCTTCGGAACAGAATTTTTAGGGCAAGAGGGAGTATTTTAGCGCCTCTTCATGGCTACACTTCAATTTAATCTCACGCATAGCGATTCTGGATCGAAAGCGAGAGCGGGAACAATTACCACCGATCATGGGGAAATCCAGACGCCGATTTTCATGCCCGTTGGTACAGTTGGGAGTGTGAAAGCTGTCACACAACAACAGCTTGAGCAGGAAGTGAAGGCGCAGATCATTCTTGGAAATACTTATCATTTGTACCTCCGGCCAACGCTGGATGTGATCCGTGAAGCGGGAGGATTACACAAATTCATGGGATGGAATAAACCAATCCTCACCGACAGCGGTGGGTACCAGGTATTTTCTTTGGCCAACAGCAGAAAAATCACGGAAGACGGCGTTGTTTTCCAAAGTCATATTGACGGAAGCCGGCATCATTTCACACCGGAGCAGGTTGTGGATATACAACGTGCAATTGGTGGTGACATCATGATGGCCTTTGATGAATGTCCTCCCTATCCTGCAGAATTTGCCTATGCAGAAAAGTCAATGCACATGACGCATCGATGGCTGGATCGATGCAGGAAAAGATTCAGTGAAACACAAGATGAATATGGTTATTCTCAAAACCTTTTTCCCATTGTTCAGGGAAGTGTTTATCCGGAATTGAGAATAGCGTCGTGTGATTTTATCACATCAATAGATGCACCAGGAAATGCGATTGGTGGATTAAGTGTAGGTGAGCCTGAGGAGATGATGTATGAGATCTGTAATCTTTGTTGCGATCATCTTCCTGTAAATAAACCAAGATATTTAATGGGAGTTGGTACACCATGGAACATTCTTGAATGCATCGCACTCGGTATTGACATGTTCGATTGTGTAATGCCAACGCGCAATGGCAGGAATGCAATGCTGTTTACTTCCAATGGCGTCATTAATATCGATAATAAAAAGTGGGAAAAAGATTTTTCTGTTCTTGATGAGGGAATTGATTGCGCATTGAGCAATTATTACAGTAAAAGTTATTTGAGACACTTACTCAAATCAAAAGAAATACTTGGTTTGACAATTGCAAGCATCCACAATCTGGCATTTTACCTGTGGCTTGTTCGTGAAGCAAGAAAACATATTCAGCTGGGTGATTTTGGAAGTTGGAAAAATGAGATGGTACCCCGGTTGAAGGAAAGACTATAAAATTTTTGATTTTTGGTTTTTGATTTTTGATTGAAAGAACGTTGTCCTTAGTCTGTGACTACGAACAACTTCTTTATATTATTCCCGATGTAATTTCAGTCTATGGAACATTATGATGTAGTGATAGTCGGTGGTGGTCCTGCAGGTCTGAATGCTGCAATGGTATTGGCGAGATGCAGGAGGAGAGTAATTGTATTTGATACAAATAAACCCAGAAATATACGGTCGCACGGGATGCATAATTATTTATCGAGGGATGGTGCTTTACCAACAGACTTTTTAGCGATTGTAAGAAAAGAGGTCATTAAATATGGTGTTGAAATTGTTGCGCGCGAAATCAGGAAAACCTATAAAACAAAAAACGGTTATACAGTAACTGATGAAGATCGAGTGAAATATTCCTGTAAAAAATTATTGCTTGCAACAGGAGTGCGGGACCGGGTGCCGGAAATTGAAGGATTCGATCATTTTTATGGCAGCAGTATTTTTCATTGCCCCTATTGTGATGGTTGGGAAGTGAAAGACAAAAAACTTGCAGTCTATGCACAAAAAAATGGAACTGAGCTTGCTCTCTCCCTAAAGACCTGGAGCAATGAAGTCAGTTTATATACAGACGGAAAGAAATTAAAGATTGATGACCAGGCAAGGTTACTGGCAAATAATGTTGAGATCATTATCACACCAATGAAAAGGGTTAGCGGTGAAGATTACCAGCTCAGGTTAGTGCACCTGGAAGATGGCACCAGCCGTGAATGCGATGCACTTTTTTTTGTAAATGGATTTGACCAGGCGTGTAACCTTGTCATGGAAGTTGGTTGTGAAATCAATCGAAAAGGAGTTGTTGTTACAGATAAGCTGGGAAATACAAATGTTCCAAATGTTTTTGTCGCGGGAGATGCAAGCAAGGATGTTCAATTCGTAGTGGTGGCTGCTGCAGAAGGCGCAAAAGCAGGTATAGCTATCAATAAAGAGCTACAGCAGGAAGAAAGAAAATAAGTTCCTCGATTGTCTTAATAAATTTAGGAATTTTTTTTCAGCCAATCCGTGAAATCCATATTCATCCTTCAAATCCGTATTTAACAGTTTCACATTTCCACAGGTTTTTTTCGTCTACTTTTGCCCGCAATGATCAAAAAGATCGACTGGTATATTATCCGCTCCTTTCTTGTTACTTTCTTTTTTTGCATCATTCTATTTGCTGTGGTTAGTGTTGCTGTGGACAGTTCAGAAAAAACAGATGATTTCGTGCGAAGCGGGTTGTCCACCATCGAATTGATCAAACAATATTATATTGGTTTCATACCTCACCTTATTGGTTTACTCTTCCCGGTATTTGTTTTTATCGCTGTCATTTTTTTTACGAGCCGGCTGGCAACTCGTTCAGAGATCATTGCAATTCTGGCAAGTGGCACCAGCTATTCACGCTTTCTTTTACCTTATTTAATTGGTGGAATTTTCCTTGCCCTTGTATTATTTTTTGCAAGCCGTACTGTTATCCCGAGAGCCAATGAAATTCGAAGTGATTTTCAGATAAAATATGTTGACAGTCACGATGGTTCAAAAAATCAACTGGCCACTCATTGCAATAATTGTTATTACCGGCGCATAGACAGCAACACTTATATCGGGATAAAGAATTATGACACCACAAATAAATCTTCCGGCCAGTTTTTCATGGATAAACTAAAAGGGAACAGGGTGGTGTATAATCTCCGTGCAGAAATGATGCAATGGGATACATCTAAAATGCAATGGAAACTGCAGAACGTTACGGAAAGAGTGGTAGACAGTACTGGTGAAATTGTAAAGGAATTTCCAAGCATGCATGTGAAGCTTGGTATTCAGCCGAACGAATTAAAAAAGGATTATTATTTAAAAGATAAACTGACCACTCCGGAATTAAAACTTTTTATCAAACAGGAAGAGTTGCGGGGAACTGAGGGACTGAACACATTCAAAATGGAACAATACCGCCGGTCGGCAACACCATTTTCGGTAATTATTTTAACCCTGATTGGTGCCATCATTGCAAGTAGAAAAACGCGTGGTGGAAGTGGATTGCACCTCGCAATGGGCATAATCATCGCCAGTATTTTTGTTTTATCTGATCGTTTTTCGACCGTTTTTGCAACCAAAGCGAATTTTCCTCCCATCATAGCAGCCTGGTTGCCGAATATTGTCTTCCTGTTTGTCGGGTATTATCTCTACAGACGCGCACCAAAATAGTTATGCTTTTTTTGGTGTCTCACCTTTGACTAACTTTAGCACCATCAATTTTCAGTGCTATAAACATCACTCATGGGCGTTCTCAAAGACACTTTTAAAGCAAAGGCAGATATTGTCTCATCCGAGATAAAAGATTTAATCAAAGAACACGGAACAAAGAAAATTGGTGAAGTTCAACTCGCCCAGGTATACCAGGGTATGCGTGGTATTACGGGCCTGGTTACAGAAACATCATTGTTGGATGCACAGGACGGAATCAGGTTTCGTGGGTATTCCATCCCGGATTTGCAGAAAAAACTTCCGCACGCACCAAAAGGTTCCGAACCCCTTCCTGAGGGATTGTTTTATTTAATGCTGATTGGCGATTTGCCCAAAGAAGAAGATGTTCAGCACATAACTTCTGTATGGCAACGACGCAGCCATGTGCCGAATCATGTTTTTGCCACTATTGAAGCATTGCCAGTAAATACACATCCAATGACTCAATTTGTTATTGGTGTGATGGCATTACAGACGGAGAGTCAATTTGCTAAAAGGTATGCAAGTGGTTTATCAAAAAAAGAATACTGGGATGCAGTGTTCGATGATTCGATGGACCTGATTGCAAGATTACCACGGGTGGCCGCATACATTTATCGTAGAAAATATAAGGGAGGAGAACACATTCAGCCCAATGGATTATTGGATTGGGCAGGCAATCTCGCACACATGCTGGGTTATGCAGATGAAGGATTTATGGAATTGATGCGATTGTACATGACGATCCATGCTGATCACGAGGGAGGAAATGTTTCTGCACATGCCACACAT
>CAZCKF010000036.1:7010-13468 GCA_964499155.1 uncultured Chitinophagaceae bacterium | reverse complement strand
GGTTACTACAGTATTACTTTTCTCAAGACTGTTATTAACTGTTTTAAAGGCATTGAGGATCTCAGATGATACGTTAAGTGCCAGCAGGGCTGTAAGCACCAGGTACATCATATTGATCATCTTTTGCCGGGGCTCGCGAGGTAAAGCCATGATTCTTGTTTTTTATCTATGTGCCGCTTTCTGTTTTAGCGGTCATGGAATGGTTTACTTAATGGTACTTGTAATTAAAAACTCATGGATACGGATTCGTCCTATTATAACTAAACGAACCTTTTTTGATTTATGCACGACCCTGCATTGCGCTCAGCATGTTACCATAGATCGAGTTGAGGCGACCGAGGTTATTTGCAAGCAATGCGATTTGATCATGTGCTTTTTTAGCATCTTCCACGCTACCCTGCATTGTGTTTGAAGCAGTAACAAGGTTGCTGTAGAATTGATTCATCGCCTTCAGGTGATTGTTTGTATCCTGAAGTTCGAGTTCATAAATCGTATTCAATGAAGACAGGTTTTTAGTAAGCACCTGTACCTGCTCGTGGAATTGTTTAGTTCCATCAGCAGCCTGGTTGAAATGCTGGATGCTGTTAGCTGCGCCAACGTATGCATCTTTCATTGTACCCAGGGCAACAGTTGCTTCCTGTGTCTTCTTTGTATAATCTCAAGTTGCTTTCAGTGTATCAGAGATATCACTGATCTGGCCAACTGTATTTCCAAATTTTTTGAAGCCTTCACTCAGCTTTCCAAGATTAGTTGGAGTGATGTCTGCATCACGCAACATATCATCAAGCTTAGTAAGAGCAGGGTTGCCGTTTTGAGAACCAGCAAGTGACAATGGAGTCATTTCAAACTTACCAGTACGAGCCTTCTCAACATCAGGATGTTCGTTGATGTTAGGGAAGAAACGCTCCCAATAGTATTCTTCAGGTGGTGGCACTACGAGGGCCATCAATAAGAATACAATTACTTCGGCCAAAAGACCCAATGTGATCATTTCATCTGCAAAAGGCCAGTGACGGATTTTAAATAGAGCTCCAAGGATTACGACAGCAGCAAAGAAGCTGAAAAGGAAGTTCAGAACTTTGTGACCTTTTGTTGTTTTAAAGAAAAGCATAATCGGTTCGTTTTATAGGTTTAGTTATAAAAGCAGATTTGAGTAAATTATTGTGCTAGAGAAAAAAAAGAGGCCGCGTTCAGACCTCTTTTTTTTTAATTTTTTAATTGAATTATTTGCGGCGTCCTTTTGAAGGTGCTGCAGGTAAGTCGATAACTGTACGGAAACCGATGTAAGATTTTGTTGAATCCTGGTATTCATAAGTTGATGTACCAGTCTGCAAATAATAACCTACATCTTTCCAGCTACCGCCACGTATTACTTTACGCTTCATGCGCGGAGGATCAGAGTCTTTAGCATTCCAGCGAACATCAGGATTCATATCGTGTTGGAACGCTGTACGTCCTTCGTAGAAGATTGTAGACGTCCACTCTGCTACGTTTCCGCTCATGCAATACAGACCGAAATCGTTTGGCCAGTAAGCATCCGCACGTACAGTGTAGAAACCACCATCTTCAGGATAGTTACCACGACCTGGTTTGAAGTTCGCAAGCAGACAGCCTTTCTTGTTTCTCAGGTAATAGTTACCCCAAGGGAACATTGACTGAGAACGACCACCGCGAGCAGCATATTCCCACTGGGCTTCTGTTGCAAGACGGAAATCAGATTCCTGTGCTCTCTTTTTGCTATCGAGCCATGAGTTGAGGTAGTGCGTTCTCCACTCGCAGAAGGCAACTGCCTGGTGCCAGTTCACACCAACAACCGGATAGTTTCCGAATGCAGGGTGAGAGAAATAACGCTTGGTCATTGGCTCGTTATATGAGTACGCGAAGTCACGGATCCATGCAAGTGTATCCGGGTAGATGCGCGTATCTTTTTTGATAATGAATGTTGATCTCGGCTTGCCAGCATTTTCACGCTTAGCAGCTTCTTTCAGATCAAAAGTTTCTGAATGATAGATGATCTTGGAAGGATCGATCTCCTTTTTACCAAAAATGCGGTCCTCAGGTGAAAGAATAAGATCGGTTTGGCCGAGCTCCTCGATCACTTTCGGGTCACCCCATTTCATCGTCTTCATTTTCGCCCAGTCAACATATTCGTTACCGTCGGCACCTGCTTTCACATAATTCAGCTTGCGCGCTGCTATGGAATCACGTACCCAGTATACGAACTGGCGATACTCGTTGTTGGTAATTTCGGTCGCATCCATCCAGAAACCGCTGATTGAGATTGCCCTGTTACGCGCACTGAACGCATAGGCAGGATCCTCATCACTCGGTCCCATATGGAAAGTCCCTTGCGGGATGTAGACCATTCCAGGAGGCTTGGGCAAAGTATACTTGGAGCCAAGCGCGACTCCATGCAACTGACCGTCGTTCGGTAAGCTGCTACCTTTGTCCTTTTTTCCAAGGATTCCGCAACTTGTCGTCATTGTCATGACAGCCAGTGCGAGTAAGGTGTAGTAATGGTTTTTCATTTTCATACACTTAAAGGGTATTGGGCAAATATAAGATTTAGACTTATTCTCAATCACAAGGATAGTGTTTTATTTTTTCAATTCAAAACGTCGATTTACGAGGTAAAATATCTAACGGAGGTTGATATTGTTTTATTGTACCTGGCTGGTAATAAATACTTTCCTGTTTTGGTTCAATTTTTCAAGCAGATCCCCCGCTGAAAATACCGGGGCATCGCATGCAAAGTTTTTACACAAAAAGATGGCCGTTCGCCCTGATCCTGACTTCCCAACAAGTAAGGAAAATTTATCATTCGATATAGCAGAACTCATCACCACCCTGCCTGGTAAAAAGGCCTGTAAAACCTCCTCCCGGAGCTTCCTTTCATCAGGTCCAATGATCACTATTTCAAGGGTTCCCATGATAAATTCCTGTAATAGGTTGGCCCAAATTCCGAAAGATCCGGGGTACCGGGTGATGACCTGGCTTAGGGAATTGACCATTTTCCAGGATCTTTCGCGCCAATCAGCCTTATCAAAAATGATCCCTGCCCTCAATAAATTGACCGCCATCAAGGCATTTCCCGATGGCGTGGCGCCATCATAGATCTCTTTTTTGCGGATGATCACATCTGTCTGTGTGTGGTCGGTATAATAAAAAAATCCAGTGGCCGGATCACTAAAATGATCGATGACATATTGAATCCATTTTTCAGCCTCTTCGAGCCAATTTGTTTCACCCGTTACAAAGCTTAATTCAAGTAAAGCTTCAATTAAAAAAGCATGGTCATCGAGGTATGCCTGGTACTTTGGCTGACCATTTTTCCAGGTGTGAAATAACCCATTTTCCGACCTCATATTATTTAAAATAAAGGTCATATTCTGGCGGGCGAGCGAAAGATATTCTGGCTTTGATGTGGCGGAAAAGGCCTGCGACAGGCATGAATTCATCAGGGCATTCCAGCCCAGCAAAATTTTGTCATCCAGGCCCGGGCGAACTCTTTTTGAGCGGACCGACATTAATTTTTGCCGGCCACGATCCAGCAATTTTTCCAGTTCTTCAACACTTATTTTTTTTTCGGATGCAAAATCTTCAAGAGGTTTCAACACCCTCATTATGTTAGTATGCTCCCAATTTCCAGATGGTGTGATATCATAAAACTCACTGAACAATTCTGCATCTGTTCCCAGGATGGTTTTAATCTCATCATAACTCCATACATAAAATTTTCCTTCTATCCCTTCGCTGTCAGCATCGAGTGCAGCATAAAAACCGCCATCAGGATGTTTCATTTCTCTTTCTACAAAATGTATTGTCTCCTCTATAACTTCTGCATATCTTTTTTTTCCGGTAAGCTTGAGTGCATCAGAAATAGTTGAAAGGATAAGTGCATTATCATAAAGCATTTTTTCAAAATGCGGGGCAAGCCATTCCTTGTCTGTCGAATACCTGGCAAAACCTCCACCCGCCTGGTCATATATACCACCCTCGATCATTTTATCGAGACTTAACAATGCCTGATCAAATGATGTTTTTTCTCCGGTGTACCAATGATAATTCAGGAGATATTTTACGATGGAAGTTTGAGGGAATTTTGGTGCTGCACCAAAACCACCCCATTCACGATCAGCATTCGACATCAGGTTTTTTGCAATGGTATCCATCGTATCAACATTGAAAGATTCCTGCTGAAATACGGTTGGTGCAAATCCAAATTCATTTGCCTGCCGCAAATGTTCAGTCAATGTTTCAGCCTGTTTGTTTATTTCTTCCCGTTGTTCAGAAAATGCTCTTGAAAGAGACATCAGTACTTCTTTCCATGATGATCTGTTGAATGCTCTCGTTGGTGGAAAATATGTGCCTCCATAAAATGGTTTTGCTTCTGGTGTAAGAAAAACATTCAGCGGCCAACCCCCACTGCCGGTAATTGCCTGCACTGCATCCATATAAATATGATCAAGATCCGGTCTTTCTTCTCTGTCAATTTTTATGTTGATGAATTTTTCATTCATCAATTTTGCAGTTGAATCATCTTCGAAACTTTCCTTTTCCATTACATGACACCAGTGACATGCAGAATATCCAATGCTTACAAGTATGGGTTTGTCTTCCTTTTTAGCACGATCAAGTGCTTCTTCACCCCAGGGATACCAGTCAACAGGATTATGCGCATGTTGCAGTAGATAGGGACTTGTTTCTTTGATAAGTCTGTTTGGCAAATAGAGTTTTTAAGGATGTTGAAGTTACTATGAGAAGATTCAGGATTATGGGAGGATTCAAGATTCAAGACTCAAGATTCGAGATTCAAGACTCAAGTGAAGTAATAAAGTGAAAAATGTACAAATTTGAAGTTAGGCCGCCACATTCATGTTGCAACTGCTTATGATAAAGAATCCTGTTATCCTTAGCGCAATCCTAGTTTAATTCCTAAATCCGTGTTTTTAAATCCCTAATCAATGGAAATGCTCCCGCAATTTTTTTATTTTGCCGCGACTAACCAGCTTATGAAAAAATTATTATCCCTACTTCTGATCATTCCAACAGTTATATATGCTCAATCTGAAAAAGAAGGAACAAAGTTTGTTCAGAACCAACACACAGTAGATATTGGATTTACAGGTTTACAACTTGGATCAGAGCTTACCATTGGAAAAACAAGTACCATTCAATTTCGTACGGGTATAGCACCACTTTTTTATAATGCATCTGATAATTTATTTGCTGATGATGTAAACAAGGTTGTTGCAGCCTGGATGGTAACTGTAGAACCGAAGTTGTATTATAATTTTCCTAAACGCCTGGAAAAAGGAAAGGACATCAATAACAACGGAGCCAATTATGTAGGTTTCATTATTGGTTATTTTTCAAAACCACTTGGTAAAAACAAGGATCTTTTTAATGCTGCTTCAGGAATTTTTGCAGGACCGATGTGGGGTTTCAATAGATCCATTGCCAAACCAATTTATTTTCTTTTCAGCCTTGGACCGATCATTCAACATGAGAGTGGAGAAAACCGTAACCTTACTGCGATCTCATTGTATGGAGATGCCAGGTTTTGCATCAGGTTCGCTGGTGGGAAGTGATTTGCGAATTCTTGCTACAGGGAATAGCAACTGGCAACAGGCAATTGGCAACACCTAAAAAATCATAATCACGAATTTTTGTGAGGTGAGCAGAAAAGCTTTTTCTGGTTGATCAGGAAAATTGAAATTATAAGGCAAATCCTTTGCGTCTTTGCTCGCTTTGCGTCCCTGCCAGTCGGCAGGCAGGTTTGCGTGAAAAAAAAATGCTCTTTACTTCTTTGCTTTGGACAGGAATTGTTCTAATGCTGCAACCATCGAAGGAGTTTGAGGAAGAGGCGCTTTAATTTCCAATTTGAGTCCGGCTTCTTCAACAGCTTTCGAAGTATTGTTTCCAAATGCGCCAATCACAGTACCGTTCTGTTTAAACTTTGGAACGTTATCGAAAAGGCTTTTTACACCACTCGGTGTAAAGAAACAGATAACATCGTATTCTGTTTTGTTCAGAATATCCTTCACATCGCTGCTTTGTGTGCGGTACATAAAGGCAAGCGCAAACTCGCAACTATGCCCCTTTAGCCAACCACA
This sequence comes from uncultured Chitinophagaceae bacterium, assembly GCA_964499155.1. Classification (GTDB taxonomy): domain Bacteria; phylum Bacteroidota; class Bacteroidia; order Chitinophagales; family Chitinophagaceae; genus CAZCKF01. Next base: position 7,352 of record CAZCKF010000036.1, on the reverse strand, counting down.
GATCTCATTGTCCTGTTGATTCTCTGAACACACATAAAGAAATTTTTCGTTTTCCTTATGCTTGTTGATCACATCGAAGAAACTTTTATTGGTCCCATCTACGCCGTAAAAAACCTTTCTCTTCCTGTATAAAATGAATTTCTGTAAGTAGAGTGCAACGGCTTCAGTAATGCAGAAGTATTTTGTATCCTGGGAAACATTCACTTTCATTTCTTCACAGGTCCTGAAGAAATGATCAATAGCGTTACGGCTGGTGAATATCACACCAGTATATGCTGGAATGTCAATTTTCTGTTTGCGGAATTCTTTTGCCGGAATTCCTTCAAGCTTGATAAAAGGCTG
>CAZCKF010000036.1:2719-7000 GCA_964499155.1 uncultured Chitinophagaceae bacterium | reverse complement strand
AAATTCCAACTGTACGCCATACTTTCTGGTCAACTCGAAGTATGGGGACTTATCGCTTTCCGGTCTTTGTTGGGTTATCAGTATCTTCTTAATCGATTTATCACCCCCGTGTTTTACCATAATTAGGTTCGGCTAAAGTTGTGCAAAGGTAGGATTTTCCTTAGAAAACCATCAATAACAGTTTGTATATCAGCAAAACCGGTATTACTTCAAATGCCAGCAGGTAGACAAAAAAGTGAAACACATTTACCCTTACCTGATTGCGTATAGTTGCGAACGTGAGAATAAACCGATAAATGAACAATGCCGCAATACCAATCCATGATAGGGTGAGTGTGATCTGGTATACACTTCCAAAAGTGAAAGCAAGAATGACCACTACAGGAAGCAGAAAAATGCCAATGATCTTATTGATAATGAAAACGATAAAGATGTAGGAATTGGCGGCGTCCCTTGCATTGAAAACCCATCCGGAAAACCTGATCCCAATATATTTTCCTGTATATATTATAGCGAGTGCAATGGCTGAATACATAAACAACAGCCAGAAATTGCCAAAGGGATTGGTATTATAATGGCGCAATACGAGCGCTACATAGATCCCTCCCACCAGGCAAAAAAACAAATTTAACAGAAGTGATGGCAGGGGTGTTTGCATCAATTGTTCCCTTACCTGCCTTTGTTTAAGCGTAGTTCTGAAAAACATCCGGTACAGATCATCAAGGTATTTGGCAAATGCATTCCTGATAAATGCAAAGACCAGCAGCAGGCTGATCAGGGAATAGAACAAAGCTTCCTTACCATTGATCACCCTCAGATTGGATTTAATGATTATGGGTTGTGCTGCAAATCCAAAAAAGGGATGGCTTCCTGTTCCCAGGTAATAAGAAGCTAAGAAAAACGAATCTGATACGGGTGCAGATTCCTGAACACTTCCAGGCTTTCTTAAAAGTGAATCATTAAAAAGTTGTGACGAATCTATTTTAGGTGTTGTGTCCCCTCTTGGTTGAGTACGAACCGGAGTCTGACGCCTAATTACGACAGGTTCGTTTTCATTGGTATCCTCCCGTGCCGGTGGCGGTTGTACCCTTCTTGCCGTATCCTGTGGAGGTGGGGTAACCGGCGGAACTGTATCCTCCTGACCGAATGAGATTACCGAAATAAACAGGAGCAATAGGGTTACCAAAATTCTCATGGTACAAAGATGGATTCAATTTTTGATTTTGGTCCCGATAGTTATCGGGATTGGATTTTGGATTGGGCGCTCCTAACAGGAACAATTTAGAATTAATTGAGAAAACTGAACATTCAAAACCAGTCTAGTATGTCACACATAATGAATAGCTGATTATGAAAAGAAAAGCTGCTCATCTATCCGTGCAATCCTGATTTAATCCCCTAAATCCGTATTTAATTTAAGGCACGTGATGTTGTGAACTAAAAAAAGTTTATAAATCCAAGGTGGATTTTTGTTTGCCGCAGATTAAACGGAAGATCATTTCGTTTCCCATTTGCAAGAGCAAGATTAAAAATACCAGCCCTCATTGAAAATGCGATACCCATTCCACCTCCGATATATGTATGGTTTTCATTTCGTCGCTGGCTGTTGTCTCGCCCCCACCCTCCGTCGGTGAATACATTGAAATAAGAATCACGATTAATAAGAATTCGGTATTCAAGTGTGCCAAGAAAATATTGGGACAGGTATTGACTTTCTTCATCAAAACCTCTGAGCAATTTATATCCGCCAATCTGGAACAATTCATTCCTGAAAACATTTCCGCTTTGATAAACTCCGCCATTGATTGCAGTGAGAAATGTACCTGATCTTCCCGTTGGAAAAAATTTTGCTGCACGAAGGCTTGCGCGAAACTGGTATGTTTTCAATTTCAATGTATCGTACAACCTGTCAAAATCAAATGATGGATCACCAGGATCTTTCAATGAAAGTACTTCGTTGTTCTTTTTTATTTTTTTTGTTCCCACTGAGGTGATCACCCGGAATTCATTTCCACTTCTTGGATTAAATCGATAATTCGTGTTGTTGAAATCATAATCCAAGCCAAGATTCAGTGAACTGACATCAGCAGCATCAGGTAATCTGCGATTCTGAATAATGAATTGCTGGTTTATTCCATTGAGAATGGTTTGAAATCGTTGAAGAAATAACCTGCCTGACTGGTTTGCAGAGAGTATGTATTGTGCCCCGAATTGAAGGTTGACATTCAGAAATGTACTGTCCTTCCGAAACATGTTAAATGAAAAATCAAGACCAATGGGTGAATCAAACACGTAGGGATGCTGGTAAAAGAAATTCAACCGCGGAGATTTCACCTGTATCTGTTGCCAGTTAAGGCCAATTGATTCTCCAGCTCCAAGTGAATTTCTAAGTTGGATATTGGCTTCACCAGTTACCAATAATTTTTTACTCGACAACTGGTCATTGTTGGGCAGAAAACCAACAAGCACATTTATCTGGCTGCTTTTTCTTGGTTTGAGATATAAATTCAAAACCGATCCTGTTCCCAGCATGCTCAGGTTCGATCTGCGCTCCTCTTCCAGGTAGGGCAGTTCGGCCAATCTTCTCGATATTCTTTCAAGTTTAGTTTTATTATACAAAGAGCCATCTTCGATCTCGAGGTAACGTTGCAAAAAACGATTCGAAACTTTTACATCACCAAATACGCGAATGCTGTCAATTTTATATTGCGGGCCTTTTTCAATTTTAATTATACCGGATACACTATTGCCATTAATTCGCATGCTGTCAATGTAAACTTTGCCAAATGGATAACCATTGTCTTCCAAATAATCCAACATGCGGTCATGCCAGTTTTGAATTTGTGCAACGTCCAGAGACTGATTGGTAAATAATACATCACGCCAACCCATTGCATCCATCATTACCTGTTCAGCCCCTGACAATGAAAGTGATTCCCATTTGAAAACATCACCGGCAAATAATACCAGGTAAGAAGATGAAGAATCGTGAATAAGCGTATCAATCGATGCAGTTACATAACCTTTTGACTGAAGTGCAGGAAGAATTTTACTGATGTAGATTAACCCCTCTGCCCGCGTGGGAAAGGTGGTTTGAAGATTGATCTGTTCGCGCAAAAAAGAAGTATCCTTATCAATAGCTTTTACACGCAACACAAATTGTTCCTGTGCATTGAGGCAGGAACAAAATAAAAAAACGATCGTCGAGAGCAGCCACCGTAATTTTGCAAATCTCATTTACCGGAACAAATTACAACGATAAAAGTCATCAATGCCAGGCATCTACCTTCATATCCCCTTCTGCAAACAAGCCTGTCATTATTGCAATTTTCATTTTACAACATCATTAAGACGTAAAAACGAATTGGTGGATGCATTATTGGCTGAAATAATGCGCCGAAAGGATTTTTTTGCAAATGAAACCGTTTCCACGATTTATTTCGGTGGTGGTACCCCAAGTTTACTTGATATAAAGGAATTGTTCAGCATCATGCAGTCATTGCAGGATCATTTTAAAATCGATCCGCAGGTTGAAGTCACTTTTGAATGCAACCCGGATGACGTTGATGAAATAAGACTGATGGAATGGAAATCAGCAGGAGTGAACAGGTTAAGCATGGGCGTACAATCATTTTATGAGGAAGATCTGTTGTGGATGAATCGTGCTCACAATGCTGACCAGTCAAAGTCCGCAATTGAACTTGCACAGCAGGCGGGATATGAAAATATTACAATAGACCTGATCTATGGTCTACCACAACTGACAGATGAGATGTGGCGAAACAATGTAAAAACAGCTGTCGATTATAATATTCCGCATCTGTCATGTTATGCATTGACAGTGGAACCTCAAACTCCTCTGGAAAAGCAGATCAGGCAAATGTTGAAACCCGCCATTGACAACGAACACCAGTCACAACAGTTTTTATTGCTGATGGATTGGATGAAAGATGCAGGTTATGAACACTACGAAATTTCCAATTTTGCAAAACCTGGATTTCGAAGCAAACACAATTCTTCTTATTGGCGCGGAGATAAATATTTAGGAATTGGTCCATCAGCTCATTCATTTGATGAAAAAAAACGTCAGTGGAATGTTGCAAACAATAATGTATACATCGATTCCATGTTAAACAATTCATCTCCACTGGAAGAAGAAATTCTCACTTCTACCCAGCAATTAAATGAATACATAATGACTTCAATCAGAACGATCGAAGGGACCAGCCTTGATTTAATTACGGAGAAGTGGGGAAAAGAAACCACAGCGTCTATCATCCA
>CAZCKF010000036.1:2001-2709 GCA_964499155.1 uncultured Chitinophagaceae bacterium | reverse complement strand
ACGCAAAGAAATTTTTGAATAATGGTAATTTATTTACAGATGATGGTGCTATGAAGCTGACTAATGAGGGAAAGCTTTTCGCAGACGGTATAGCTGCTTCTTTATTTCGGAATTAATGGCTGCGTTGCTTAACAAACTTATAAACCTGAGAAATAATCAGGCAAAGAACCATTAAAATCAACGCTGAAGGGCCGAATCCATGATAAAATAAGGGCATCGTTTCAAAGTTTACGGTGATTAATCGAGGTACTTGCGCACCCCTATACTCCTATTTTTAAAAAATCAGACCATAACGGCTTCGATCTGTTTAAAGCCATCGGATGGCAGGAGTTGATCCCATAACACTTTATAGACCGCTTCAGCTATCGGCATGGCTGCTCCGGTTTTCTTATTTATTTCATAAATACATCGTGAAGCATTGTATCCCTCTGCAACCATGTTCATTTCAAGACGTGCGGTTTTCACTGAATACCCTTTACCAATCATGGTTCCAAAGGCCCGGTTGCGGGAATAGGGAGAATAACAGGTAACCAGCAGGTCACCGAGATAAACCGATGCAGCGTAATTCGGGTCCTTTAAATGTGTGACGGGATCCTCAGATTCGTGTTCACCTACCACGATATGTTTGATACCTGCTTTTCGAAGGAAACCTGCCATTTCATCCGCTGCATTAGCGATGTACACACTGAGAAAATTATCACCATAATC
>CAZCKF010000036.1:0-1991 GCA_964499155.1 uncultured Chitinophagaceae bacterium | reverse complement strand
ACTGCAGCGTATTGCACCCCGAGGATGTCGCCATTCACAACGGTTTTAATGTAGTCAGTACAGAAATGTTCAGCAATATATTGAGCAAATGAAACATCAAGTCCTGAAAAAGTGAGGTAAGAAAGTTTTTCTGCAGCTACTTCTTCAGCATGACAAGGACCCAGAACAGCAAAATAATTTTCGAGCTCGACTCCGAAATTTTGCAAAAGGTATTCGTTCAATAAAATATTTTGTTCGGGAAGAATGCCTTTGATCGCAGAGACAATCTTTTTTCCAGTAAAAGCATTTTTATCAAGATTGCTTAGTGCATCCGTTACATAAGCCGATGGTACTGCAATAACAATAACATCAGATGAAGCAACAACCTTTTTCACATCATCATGCAAGTGAATCAATGACGTGTCGAAATATACAGAACTTAAATACTGTGGATTGTGCCGCCTGTTTTGCAGATGCCTGATAGCATCTTTACTTCGAAACCACCATTGTATGGAATGCCGGTTATCAGTGAGCATTTTTGCCAGTGCGGTGGCCCAGCTTCCGCTGCCGATAATACCGAAATTCAATTTTTGATTTTTGGTTTTTGATTTTTGATTTACCTACTGCCACATATACCCACAAGGCAGGAATTTATTAATTTTCAAAAAGCTGTTCCCGGGAAACAACTCTTACCGTAGTTCCATCTTTCAACGTTTTTGAAATCGCGTTATATGGGCCAGTAATCACTTCTTCACCACCCTTCAAACCACTCAGCACTTCGATAAAATTGATATCCTGGATACCTGTGGTAACTATTACTTTTTTCACTTTGCCATCGGCCTGTCTTACAAATACAACTTCTTCGAGATCATCTGAAGCAATATCGACTGATTGATCTTCTTCATCATCATTCTTCTTTTTCTCATCTTCTTTCTTTTTATCCTCGATACTTTTATCACTGCCCTTTACACGTGCTGCTACTGCATTAATTGGTACAGCCACCACATTATCCTTCCTCTGTGTTTTTATTTCTGCACTTGCATTCATTCCCGGCCGAAATGGAAATCTTTTAGGTTTAGAAGGATCCAGCAAATCAGTATACGACGAAGGATCCAACCTTATACGCACTTCATAATTGGTTACCTCATTACCTGTGGCCATACCACCTGTGCGCGTACTGCTCGCGATCTGTGTTACAATGCCCCTGAACTTTCTTTTATTGTAAGCATCCACTTCCACATCAGCACTGTCGCCGATGCTGACTTTCACCACATCATTTTCCCCAACATCAACTCTTACTTCCATCGTTTTTAAGTCTGCAACACGCATCATTTCTGTACCCGCCATCTGTGCAGTACCCACAACTCTTTCACCCTTTTTTACAGCAAGCAATGAGATCACTCCATCCATGGGTGCAACAATGGTTGCGCGACCTAAATTCTTGTAGGCCTGTTCAAGCCCTGTTCTGGCACTTGAAACGCCTGCCTGCTGGCTGCGTATGTTTTGCAAGGCTGCATTGTAATTTGATCTGGCGGTTCTCAAAGCCACATCCGCCTGTTCGAATTCTGCTTGTGATATAACTTTTTCATCCAGCAATTGCTTTTGCCGGTTATAGGTCAATTGCGCCTGGTCCATGGTTGCTTTTAATGCTTCCAGTGCGGCTGCGCTGTTCGCCACACCTGCCTGCGATTGCACTACGCGTGCAGAAGCTTCATCTCTTTGCGATGCATAGATATCAGCATATATCCGTGCAAGTACCTGTCCTTTTCTAACACTGTCGCCTTCTTCGACAGTGAGTTCGGTGATTTCACCTGAAATATCCGGACTGATTTTTACTTCTATTTCCGGATACACTTTACCACTGGCAGTTACAGTTTCTGTAATTGTTCGTGTACTTACTTTTTCAACTGAAACCTTTATTCCTGTTTCGCTTTTACCAGCTAATACTTTTCCTATTATTAAAAGCAGGATGAGTGAACCAAGGCCGATCAGTATCCATTTTATTCTTTTGC
>CAZCKF010000035.1:12168-13585 GCA_964499155.1 uncultured Chitinophagaceae bacterium | reverse complement strand
TACGTGTATGGCAAGGGGGATAAAACAAACGTGCTCTATACAAGCGATCATGGCGAGGGACGCAATGCGCTTTGGAAAACAACGATTGAGTTGTTTGAAAATAATAAATCAGAAAAGATTGCGGGCACAGACAATTCCTTCAACTACGACATCCGGGAAGTCAGTGACAAATTGTACGTGTTGTTTGCTGGCAATATTCACAAATTGAATCTTGACGGCAACAAAGTTGACCCGATCAACATTGCCTTCACTTTCCGGCGCAACCTGCAGGATGAATTCCAGCAGGTGTTTGAAGAAACATGGGCGCAGGTTCAGGAAAATTATTATGATGAAAATTTTCATGGCATTGACTGGCAAAAAATGAAAGAGAGATACCAGCAATATGTTGCGCATGTAAATAACCGCAATGATCTAAGGATCCTGTTGAATGACATGCTCGGTGAACTAAATTCATCACACCAGGGATTCTTCAGCACAGGTGTTGAAGAGGCAATTCCATTACAAAACCGCACCATGGAAACCGGGATCATTTTTGACAACAATGATCCATACAAGGTGAATTATGTAGTGAAGCGCAGTAATGCCGACAAAAAAGGAGTTGACATAAAACCAGGCGATGTATTGGTTAAAGTCAATGACCGTCCTATCGACAAAACAATGGACCGGAATTTTTACTTCACCCGCCCTTCCATTGATGCAGAATTGAAATTAACCTTTGCGCGTAACGGAAAAGATTTCGATGTCAAGATCCATCCGCAGGCATCCTTGTACAACAACCTGTATGATGAATGGATCGATCGCAACCAGCAGAGAGTTGATCAAAAAACAAAGAACCGGGTTGCTTATACGCACATGAAGAATATGGGAACTCCGGAGTTGGAAAATTTTCTCATTGACATGACCAAAGAACTGAACAACAAGGATGCATTGATCCTCGACCTGCGATACAATACAGGAGGTAATGTACATGATGAAGTGATCAAATTCCTGAGTCAGCGTTCTTATCTCCAATGGAAATACCGCGAAGGCTCCATGACTCGCCAGGGCAATTTTACACCGAGCGACAAACCAATTGTGTTACTCATCAACGAACAATCACTCAGCGATGCAGAAATGACCTCGCAGGGTTTCAAGCAACTAAAGCTCGGCAAGATAATTGGCAACGAAACCTATCGCTGGATCATTTTCACCAGTGGTGCAGGTTTGGTGGATGGTTCATTTGTGAGATTGCCGGGATGGGGATGTTATACGCTTGATGGGAAGGATCTGGAGATGACGGGTGTTGCACCAGATATTAAAGTGATCAACACGTTTGATGATAAGATAAGTGGGAGGGATCCGCAGTTGGATAGGGCGATAGAAGAGGTGATGAAGCAGTTGAAATAATATCGGGATTCTATTTTGTAAGAGGCGAGAG
>CAZCKF010000035.1:0-12158 GCA_964499155.1 uncultured Chitinophagaceae bacterium | reverse complement strand
ATTGCTGCGCATCGTCTTTGGAGTATTAAACGATTATTGGAAGATGGCAATCTTTCTATAATAAGAGAACAAGGATTCGCTATCGTCATATTCGCTTCGCGAATAGCTCGCTGCGCTCGCGATTTTTTCACCACATAGGCACATAGGGCACAAAGATTCCACATAGAGTGTGTGGTTTGGCTTCTTGATCCCGAAATAGTCAAAATAAATCTTTGTGTTTACGAACGTATTCAAGATTAAGCTTATTTAAATTTTCAGGATAAGCATAAAACTTATCGTCATATTCCTTCCATGCATCTTCGGCAAAACTCTCCACTAATTCCTGTCTTTCATTTAAATCTTTCGGAACCTGGTTATTTGGAAAAACAGTCGTCGCATCCTGAAGTAACGCTGCAAACTGGAATGCCCCAATTGATTTTAACGATGCAATTGTTTCATCGAAGTAATTAGCATATGAGTAGTAAAAGAAGGAGGAAAAGCCACCGCTATTAATTTCTCTTTCCAATTCCTGGTTGAAATAAAATACCCGTTGAGGTTCTGAAAGTCTTTCAAGGTGTTGCCCATACTCGCAAAGTTCACATATATAGTTATCTAACTCAATAATGCTTCCATTACTATCCTTAGAAGCAAGTAGTGCATCAATATCCGGTTTTTTAACTTGTTCTTTCTTATTCCCTTTAAATAAATTTTTAAATATTCCCATGAGATACATTTAATTCTTCGTGTCACAATAAATCAATGTCTTATTGCCAATGCGTAGCAATTTCGGGTAGCCTCGCCTTTCGCCCTTCGCCTCTTATCTAATTGAGTGACTCACTTGTTTAAAGGTTATGGGCCTCTCTCAACTACACCGTCTCATCTATACTTCACCGGCAGCATATCCATCTTCAACGCCACCAACAAACCAATCATTAAAACAGTTCCTATTACTGCAAACACGTTAATGACTCTCTGTGCCGTGGCATGATTTCGACACGCCATTCTAATTGCAATAAATACCAGCAAACCGATTATTCCACCGAACGTATTTGTGATTAAGTCAGTCGTATCAAAAGTGCCAATGGCCAGCACATACTGAAGCGATTCCACTATTCCTGTAATCAGTACAACGAACAAAAGCCATTTCAGAAAATTCCATCTTTCAAATAGAGCCCCGGTATATATGCCAAGTGGTACAAAAATCAAAACATTCGAAATGATTTCCCGCAAATCCATGATGGGTTCGAACGGAGTTAAATTTACTCTCCTGTTTTCCATGTATGAGAATTCTACACCTAACTTGAATAACAGGATCCAGCACAGGGCGATTAAATAAATGATAAATAATACTGTAGTTAATCCGTTCGATGAATTTGATTTCATTTGTAAATAACTTCTTTTCTTTTAAGATACACATACCTCTGCTCAGGACTTTTATGGTAAATTATCGTCGAATCCCCGAGGTAATTGATGATTTGTTTTTCTGCGATGTCGTCACCAACAGGATCAAAGGAATAAATATATAGTTTTCTTAACGAGTCTTCCTGGTTTAAAATTTTCACAAGAACAGTATCATTCTTTTTTTCCATTACCAGGCGATAAGTATTTTTTATGGCATTGAACTTTTCAATCATTGGATCAATAATCTCCTGTTTAAAAACTGCCTCTGCTACTGAAGCTGGTAGAGAATCAATATTCGATGAAAACTTTCTGATAATTATATTGCTTGAATCACAAGGCAAGTTTTCGTTCCATTTGACCAGCGAATAAATACTCTGGCAATCACCAAGTCGCAGCACATAATTAATGACCGTATCAGCGCGAACAATTGTAAACTCGTATTCTGGTGATTGCTGTAAATGTTGAAGAAAGTCTCTTTCCTTATAATCAAATTTTGAAGCGTAAAATGCATCTTCGAGGCGTTCAAGGCGACCGGGAAAGGCAAAAGCAAATTCAGATTTGGGTGGGTCGTTTGGGAGGTAACAACCAACCAAGAATACTACTGCAAAAAATGGTAAGAAGTTTTTTGTAGTCACGCATTAGCGCTTTCGAGTTTAATCTTGTTTTTGCTTGCCAAAACTGATAATGTAACAAGTCCTGCACTTGCCATAATGGCCCCGCTTAGAAAGGGAAATCCGGCTCCAACTAAATCAGTAATTGAAGATGAAAAGAGGAATGGCAGGCAAAAAAGCATTCCAAAAACACCTAATACAATAGCTGTGTAAGCACCGAATTTTGGTAATGACTTCATGTGATAATAGTTTTGTTTCACTGGAGAATAATTATAAACAATTTCTCTAAGTGTGGACGTTTCGCAGTGAGCATAGTCTTCGATTGACCAGGAACTTATTGGTTTGGCCGAGCGTCCATTTAAAAAATCTTTATAAAAAGTAGTCCATAAATCAGGTAAAAACAAAGCACCAAAAATGAAAATTGAAAAACTTGGAAAGCTGTAGTTGCGATTTCCGAGCATGAATGCTTGCATTCTAATTTCGTCAACAGGTGTCATTTTGAAGTCAAGCAATACATGCTTCAAATCATGACTTTCATAATTTGGAACTAATCGTAAACCGTTTTTCTTTAAACATGTTGCAATGTCTTTACCAAGAGTGCCATCGGGCAATTCCTTTAATTGCCTGGTTTTATGCTCATATTCAGCGATGGCGTAAAATTGTTCAATTGTCCAAACCGATAAATAAAATGACTTCTTAATAATGGCTCTTGCTATATGTTGGAAGATATTCATTTCAGTTATCCTTTATAATTTTCATATAGGTAGTTACATGATCAAGTCTAATTAGCAGATGCGTAGCCATTGCGGACTGCATTGCCATTTGCCTTTTGCCCTTTGCATTTTATCATCTACAAGTTATCTCGTTTAATAATTCCAAAAGTTAACCAATAAATCTGCTCGCTTTTACAAAGCCTCGCCTCTCGCCCTTCGCTACTGAGCTTGTCGAAGTATCGCCTTTCTCAGTCCTCAATCGCCTCAATCCCCTCCTCATTCAATTTCTCCAAATGCTCCCTCATCTTCTGAAACTGCTCCGGTGTATGCCCCTGCCACTCCGTAACCTCTCCCGTAACTTTCAACGCACTCTTCGTCCGATACGACTTCGTCGGATTTCCAGGAAACTTTTTGTTCGTCAGATTAGGATCATCTTCAATCTCACCGGTTGGTTCTACGATATAAATTTTACCAGGACCATCACCAACTGCAAGTTCAGCTCCCCAGATTGCAGCATCCATGGTTGCAGTGAGATAAACATAGGATGATTTTTTCCTGCTTCCGTAATTTGAATTATAGCCTGGTTCAATCAGGTCTCCTTCTTTTAGGTCGGCTTTGGTGCCATGAAAATATTTTTCCGTATTCAAATCGGCGGTGATTTCGGATAACTTGTCTTGTGTTTTAGCGTTTTCCATTTATGTTTTTTTATTTAATCCCAGTATTCATCATTGAACCAATAATCTTCGTCAAAGTCACATCGTTTTTTTCGTTTCCCATCACCCAAAACTGAAATTCGTGCTCGCTTTGAAAGCATTTCGTAATTGTACTCTTTCATACCAGCTTCGTATTCTTCGGGAAACAGGGGTTTTATATCTTCAACTGGGAAAGATATATCCATCCCAACACGAAATTTCCATATCGTATCAAATTCACCACGAATTATACGGAATGAAGCATAATGTTTATCCCCTACAGGGTTACTCATTAGCAGTAGAATGCATTTAGAACTGTCTTTTTTAAAAAAAATGTATTTCTCAAATTTTCGATCCGTTCCCTTATGTAAAAATGTTAATGTGTCATAAAATTTATTGGCCTCTTGAAATACAAGATGATATGTTGGTGACTTTTCTAGAATTTTTTAGTCTTTCTTCGATACAGTCGTTTAAATTGGATCTAATGCGCCTTTCATTAAAATCGCTTGTCCATAAAAGGTAAAATGCTGTAACCAGGGCAACAGTACCGACTAAAATAATTTCCACGCGGTAAAAAACTTTCCTGCGATTGTTTAAAAATACCTGGAGTGCAAGATCAACTACAAAAATCACGCACGCAACTGCCGCATACCCGAAAGGAATCAAGCCCCCCAAGCCAGGATTACCTTCCATGTTTGCTATTACTATAACATACCAAATGCTGACAATGAATACTAGAATTGCTAGCACATTCAAGGGAGACAGACGATATTTAAATTTTGATTGTCTTTCAGGATGTGACAAACTTTTTTTGTAAATGTATCAAAATAGTTGCTTCAGTAATTTGCCTTCGCAATGGTGAATGGTGTGATCACCATCATATTCACGCTGACTAAAATCTTTCATAAAGTCAGGAATGTGCCGCTAAACTCATTTGGATAGATTACTTCATAAAACCAATTGTTTGATGTTGTATTTATACGTCGTCCGATAATTGTTCCTTTGTGCAACCCTTCTTTTGCCAAAATTGCTAAAGCAATTGCTTTTGCTGTCTCGATATTTTGGACTTCAAACAACATGTTTGCTCCGGCCGGACCCAAATCTCCAGCAATCCATTGTCCAATAGCTTTAGATTTTAATTCTTTATCTATTAACATCTCAACCTGCTGTCTTTTTTTAATTGCAGCATCAGGACCTTTGAAAAGATTGGCTTGAAGTTGAATAAAAACAACTGGAACAGCTTTGAATGGCTTCCAATTAAACCTTGCGTTTTTACTCTTGATCCCTTTAATGTCGTTAGCTTTTATTGCCTGTTTACTAATGAAGTTTTGTTGGGTTGATTCTGGCTGTGATGCGTTGACTTCATAAGAGAGTAGGATATAGCCGCTATCGTTTGAAATAAAACGCTTTATTTGAAAAATACTGTCAAATCTGTTGTAAAGTGTCCATAGTTCATTGTCGATTTGAATTTCTTCGGAAGCAGTATCCATTTTTGTATTCGTGTTGGCTGTAGTAGTATCAGCATGAACACCCACGTTATCTGTTGGTTGCCCGCATGAAAACAATCCGTAGAAAAATAGTACAAGAAGTTTTTCCATATGTCATTTTAATTTTTCCGTTAGGTAACCTAATTCCTTAATATACTCAACAAATAAAATCCCCTCACATTCGCAAGGGAATTGATACGGATATCCTAAAATATTTTGAACAAATGTGTGTCACTGAAGGAAAGGACTTTTCGACCTAAAAAACCATTCCAACGATTCCAACCCTTCCAACCTCCAACAAAAATCCCCTGCCGAAGCAAGGGATTTAAACTAATTACGACTTCACAGCCGGCCGTGTCAACGGCTTGTGCGGATGCTTCTCCTCCGGTATCATGTCTGCTTCTCCAAGTGGTTTTCGCTTTGCCAGGTCAACGAGTACCGGCGCGGCCACGAAGATGGATGAGTAAGAACCGGTGAGTACACCGATCAGCATCGCGAAGGCGAAACCGCGGGTGACTTCACCACCGACGAGGAAGAGGATCAACAGCGTCAGGAATACTGTTACTGAGGTCATGATCGTGCGGCTCAGTGTGTCGTTTATCGCGCCATTGATAATGTCCTGCTTCGACCAGTTCTTGTGCATGCGAGAATATTCGCGGATACGGTCGAATACGATTACGGTATCATTCATCGAGAAACCAATCACCGTCAATATAGCCGCAATAAAATGTTGGTCGAGTTCGAGCGGGAATGGCATTACATCTTTCAGGAATGAGAAGATGATGAGTACAACAGTTACGTCGTGCGCAAGTGCGATGATGGTACCGAGTGAATATCGCCAATCACGGAAACGGATGAAGATGTACATCGCAATAATCAATAGTGACCAGAACGTCGCCCATTTCGCACCTGCTTTCAGGTCGTCGGAAATGGTTGGCAATACTTTCTTCGAACCAAGTTTGTATTGAGAATCGAATTTTTCGAATGTTGTATTGGGCGGCAAATGATTTTTCAGGCCTGCATACAATGCACGTTCAACGGCAGTATCTGCGCTCTGCCTGGTATCATCAATCAAATATGATGTGGTGATGTCAAGCTGGTCGTTTCCTCCAATTGTTTTAATTACAGGATTTTCTCCCTGGAAAGCTGCTTCGAGGTCATTGCGTATTTGTTCTGTATTTGCAGGTTTGTCAAATTTTACAACATAGCTGCGTCCACCACTGAACTCAACTCCCTGGTCGAATCCATTGATCAACGCACCAATACCCGCAAGCAATACAAGTACAGAAACCATGTACGCATATTTTCTCATTTGCACGAAACGGAATTTCGCATTCTGGAAAAGTCTGCGTGAAAGCGGTGTGAAATATTCGAGGTGCTTTTTCTTGCTGGTAAACCATTCTGTTACCCAGCGGCTCACGAGGATACCGCAGAACAATGACAGCAGGATACCGAGTATCTGTGTTGTTGCAAATCCTTTCACCGGACCGAGACCGAAATAGAAAAGGATGATCGCGGTCAGTAGTGTTGTAATGTGACCGTCGAGTACAGGCGGCAATGATCTTCGATAACCTTCATTGATCGCAACGAGATAGCTTTTCCCTCGCGTCAATTCTTCCTTGATACGTTCATAGATCACCACGTTTGTATCCACCGCCATACCAATCGTAAGTACAAGACCTGCGATACCAGGTGCAGTCAACGTCGCACCAAGTCCGGTCAATACACCAACAGTGAAGAGAAGGTTTAATATCAATGCAATATTTGCAATCCATCCGCTGGTATTATAATATACAAGCATCAGGATGAAGATCACGATGAATGAGATGAGGAATGCAAGTCCGCCACTACGGATCGCATCTGCGCCGAGTGTTGGTCCAACCTGCTGCTCCTGTACAATTTTCGCAGGTGCCGGAAGTTTACCTGCTTTCAGAATGTTTGCAAGATCCTGACCCTCTTCTGCAGTGGTGAACCCACCAGAAATGCTGGAGATACCACCTTCAATTGGAACAATTACGTTTGGTGCTGAATAAACAATATCATCAAGCACGATCGCAATCGGCTTGCCCACATTCTTCCTCGTGATCTCAGCCCACTTACGTGAACCTGTTGGATTCATCCGCATTTCAACCTGGATCTCACTGGTAACAGGATCAAAATCCTGTCTTGCATCTGCAACGGCCTCACCCTCGAGTTCAGCCTTGTCACGTCCATATGTTTTCAATGCATAGAGCGGAACGAAGGAACTTTTCTTTCCATCATCATCTTTTTCAGGAACACCAAAAGCCCATCTTACATCACCAGGAAAATTCCTGCGCAGGGCATCCATTTCCAAATAGGAACGAACCTGTGCTGAATCTTTTGCATTCACCATACCAATCATGGATGAATAAGATGGTTTTCCCTGTGCATCCTGGCGTGGGGGAATGAATTGGATATAATCAGTCAGTTTTGGTCCGGCAGTTATGGTTGCTTTACCAGTTGTATCGTTTGTATTTGAATTGTTGATTACATCGGAAAGCTTTCCGCTTGTTGTATCCGGATTCGGAGCAGCAGCAACATTCGTGGTATCCGGTTTTGTCGTATCACTTTTTTTACCGCTCATGAGTAATTCGAAATCGGTAAAAGTTTTTTCGAGACCTGCAGAGAATTGCTGGTCGTCGAGTTGATACACTTCCCAGAATTGCAAATTCGCCGATGACTGCAAATATTTTCTTACACGCTCACGGTCCTGTATACCCGGTAATTCAACCGTGATAATGCCGCGTTCTGCATCTGGATTGATATTCGGCTGCGCAACACCAAACTGGTCGATACGCGTATTCAACACACGGAACGTACGCTGGAATGCATCTCGTGCTTCCGTACGAAGTGCCTGCGTAACTTTTTCATTTGAATCGCCTGGCTTGATCTTATCAGGATTTCCAGCAGCAAAGAGTGAAGCGAGTTTGCCGCCCGGATTTAATCTTTCATATTCATTTACGAATAGACTTATATAATCTGCATCGCTGTTCTTCTTGCTCTGTTCCGCATTTTCAAGTGCTTTGAGAAAATTCGGATCCTTGGAATTGTTTGACATGGCACGAAGGAGCCCCAGAAGTTCTACTTCCATGGTTACATTTATCCCACCCTGCAGGTCAAGACCGAGGTTCAATTCATTTTCTTTCGCCTGCTGGTAACCGATCGCGCCGGTTGGTCCATAAGTGACAGTCACATCTCTTGTACTGTCGAGCAATCGCCTTAAGCGCTCATTGTAAAAGCGGTTCAGCGAATCTTCGTACCGCGCCTGCATTTCCTTATCATTCGGATATTTCACTGCCGCAGCCGGGTACATCCTGTTCACATCTGCACGCGCCCTCGTTTCCATTTTTTTCTCGTGACCACGCACAAACCATGTAAAGGAGAGCTGGTACACCGAATAAATGATAAGCAGGATCGTGAAAAAGCGAACCAAACCTTTCAATTGCATAAGAATCAGTTTTTTGCCTCGACCTAAAAAAGGGGTGGAGAGGCTTTATAGGAATTTTTAAAAGAGCTGCAAGATAACGCGAATTCGAACGCTAATTGTTGCCAATTGACGCCAATTTCCCGCGCTAATTGACGCCAATTAACGCCAATTCCCGGCTCTCATTGAACAAATTAACTCGCGATAGGACTGAATTAAGGGTGGTTAACGCTAATTACTTCCTCGAGTTAACTTAGTCCCAGCGTAAAAAAATGATGCGAATCATCTTCTGTCTATTAATAAGCTTGTTTTTTATGAGCTGTTCAACCCCCAGGAACACTACAGCACCTCCGGATAAACCATATCATGCGGACGCAAACGGATTGTTAAAAAATGTTCTCCTGTCAGACACGTTTCTCGCACGCTATCTTACCGACCCGCAGTATAAGATACAGGTTGCGTTCACATCCATAAAAGGCAAGGGTAAAAAACCAGGATTGCTAACCCATTACTTCCAGGTTGATCCCGATATGTACTTCTATCCAGCTTCAACGGTAAAATTGCCTGTCGCCATTCTCGCCCTGCAGCGGTTGAATGAATTGAACATCGTGGGGTTGAATAAGGAAACGGCGATGATGACCGGCCAGGCGGGTGAATTGTTGACTGCGGTGGATACAGATTCAACTTCAGAAGATCATCTTCCATCGATCGCACAGTACATAAAAAAAATATTATTGGTCAGTGACAACGATGCGTTCAACAGGCTGTATGAATTTCTTGGACAGGAATACATCAACAAAACATTATCAAAATTGGATCTGCCAGGGATACAGATCATTCACCGGCTGGAAATTTCACTCAATGAAGAACAGAACAGGACAGCTAATGCAGTTCGATTTTACGATCGCAGGGGAAATTTACTTTATGAAAAACCGGAAGAAGTCAGTCAGTATGTGTATGAACAACGTGATGACAAACTGGGTGTCGGTTACATTGCCAAAGGACAATTGATGGATGGTCCTTTTGATTTTTCGAAAAAGAACAAGATGATCCTTCCATCGCTGCATGAAATTGTTCAGCGCATCATTTATCCAGAAACATTTCCTGCGGAAAAAAGATTTAACCTCACCAAATCAGATTA
Source organism: uncultured Chitinophagaceae bacterium (assembly GCA_964499155.1). Taxonomy (GTDB): domain Bacteria; phylum Bacteroidota; class Bacteroidia; order Chitinophagales; family Chitinophagaceae; genus CAZCKF01. The sequence continues at coordinate 2,689 of CAZCKF010000035.1, read as the reverse complement.
TGCTTTCCTGAAAAAATATATGTCAATGTCCCCGCGCGAATCCGATTTTCCCAAATACGATGAAAAAGAATATTTCGATTCATATGTCCGCTTTCTTTATTACGGATCAGAAAAAGATGCTGTGATGGATAAGGATCTGAAAATTTACAACAAGGTGGGAGATGCCTATGGATTTTTGACGGATGCTGCTTTTTTTGAAAATGAAAAAGAAGATGTGCGGTTCTTTCTGTCAGCGACGATACATGTAAATAAGGATGGGATTTACAATGATGGTAAATATGAGTATACGGAAATTGGGTGGCCTTTTATGAAGCAACTTGGCCGCGTAATATTTAATGCGGTGCTGGATAAGAGGCTCTAGCTGGGTAAAATAGCTGTAAGCTGCACGCTTCACGCTGCAAGCTTGACTGTCAATAGCTGCGCATCCGCATGCGATGCTAATCAGAATGTTCGAACAGTCATTATTTATAGAAAACCTCGACAAGCTCGGTTTGACATTCCTCGACAAGCCCGGTTTGACATTCCTCGACCAGCTTGGTTTGACAATTCTTCGAATGCAACAACGAACAAATCAGTAAAGACTGTTCGACTTAAAGAATCTTGAAATCTAGAAATATTGAAATCTTGAAATGCTCCTACATTTGAAGCATGCAATTTTCCTCCCGCTTAAACCGATTCAGTGAACCAGAGACGCTTAAGATGGCAAGATTGGGCCGCGAGCTGCGTTCCCAGGGCATTGACGTTGTTGATTTAAGTCTCGGTGAACCCGATTTTGATACACCCGCACACATTAAGGAAGCAGCAAAAAAAGCAATCGACGAAAATTACAGTCACTATACTCCTGTAAGTGGTTATCTGGATTTGCGCGAAGCAGTTTGTTACAAATTAAAAAGAGACAACAACCTTGATTACAAACCTGAACAAATTGTTGTCTCAACAGGAGCAAAACAATCTCTGGCCAACATAGTACTCAGCCTCGTTGATGTAGATGATGAAGTAATAATTCCAACACCTTTCTGGGTTACGTATGCTGCGCTGGTGCAATTAGCTGAAGGTGCAGTTAGGTTATTACCGACAACGTGTATAGGTGGATACAAGATCACGCCGGAAATGCTTGATGCAGCGATCACAGAGAAGACAAAACTTTTTATGTTCTCATCACCCTGCAATCCAACAGGCGCTGTTTATTCAAAATCAGAATTGCAAGGTCTTGCTGATGTATTTGCCAAACATCCTGGCGTGTACATCATTTCGGATGAGATATATGAATACATCAATTACAAGGGTGGTCATGAAAGCATTGCGCAATTCGATTCGATCAAGGATCGCGTGATCGTAGTAAATGGATTGAGTAAAGGATTTGCGATGACAGGGTGGAGGCTTGGATATACTGCATCGAGTGTTGAAATAGCAAAGGCTTGCGAAAAACTTCAGGGACAGTTTACAAGTGGCACCAATGCAATCACACAACGCGCGGCAATAACTGCATTGCGAGAAAGTCTTGATCCAACCAATGAAATGGTAAAGGAATTTGCAAGAAGAAAAAAGCGAACGCTTGAATTATTAAAAGAGATAAAAGGAATTCAGTTCCAGGAACCTGATGGTGCATTTTACTGTTTTCCTGATGTAAAATATTTTTTCGGAAAATCTGCTGATGGCACTGTCATCAAAGACGCAACAGACCTCTGCATGTACCTGCTAAATACCGCGTACGTGTCCACGGTTACGGGCATAGCGTTTGGTGATGGAGATTGTATACGGATTTCGTATGCGAACAGTATGAGTAATATTGAAAAGGGACTGGTGAGGATCAAGGCGGCTTTGGAGAAATTGAATTGAGCTATACGCTATAAGCTTTAAGCTGTAAGCTGTCGCTCCGTGGGCTTCGCCAACGTCAGACGACTTTGATTTGGTTTTTCCTGGACGCGACTTATTTTTTTGAAAAAGAGAAATATTTGAAAGTTTAATTTTTTAGTGCAAAAAAATGAATGTCCATAACTGTTAGGACATATCGTTCCTGTTCAATCATTGGATCAAATCCCAAACATTCCGAAATAAGCTTAAAGCTTATAGCTTAAAGCTTACAGCTTATAGCTACCATCTATTTATCATTATTTACAACCAGTGCATTCGTCACCTTCTTCACCTGGTTCATTGATACTACTGAGGAAAATGCGACATAGGCAATTATACAGATCGCAGCGATGGTAAGTTTTACAGCGGTTTTCATAATCGGATTTTTGGATTATTTGATGTTTTAAAATTAACAATCAGTTATGGGAAATGAAATAGTAAAAGCCCGATGGGGTGGGCTGGTTTCATGTATTGGAAATCATTGGATTAACTTCATTTAGGGTAATTATGTAATATGTAAATAATGTCCAATGGTCAATGTCCAATGTCCAAGCGCATCGTAAGCATCATCATGGGATAACAATTACATGTTCGCGGGATAACGAGAAACCAGAAACCAGAAACTTTCTCAATGTCCAATGTCCAATATCCAATGTCCAAGCGCTTCGTAAGCATCATCATGGGATAACAATTACATGTTCGCGGGAAAACGAGAAACCAGAAACCAGAAACCAGAAATTTTCTCAATGTCCAATGTCCAATATCCAATGTCCAAGCGCTTCGTAAGCATCATCATGGGATAACAATTACATGTTCGCGGGATAACGAGAAACCA
>CAZCKF010000034.1:3562-13742 GCA_964499155.1 uncultured Chitinophagaceae bacterium | reverse complement strand
TTCGGTCAATTTTACAGCCACATCCAGTTTTGCTGGTTCAGCGCCAATAACAAGCTGGTATTGGGATTTTGGAAATGGTACATCAACAGTGACTTCGGCCGGGCCTCACAACAGGCCCTATCCTGATTATGGAACGTATAATGTTAAGCAGGTTGCAAAGGTCGGTGCATTGTGTGTGAGTGATACCGCATTTACAATTGTAAGAATTTATTCAAAACCACAGCTCGGATTTAATTATCCTGCTGGTTGTTTGCCTGCTGGCGGATTGGTGCAGTTCACAAGTACTACCACGGTTCCGGATGGACAAACACTAACAAATTATAATTGGGATTTTGGTGACCCCAATGCAACAGGTGCAAATCCAAACACATCAACCGCAACTAATCCAACGCATATTTATTCCACATACGGTCAATACAATATTTCATATAATGTAATGACAAACAACGGTTGCGTTAAAGACACAGTTGTACAAGCGACATTTAATGTTCGGCCGGAACTTACTTATGCAGCATTGAATGCAACATGTGAAAATGTAAGTGGAACAATTTCTGTTGCGAATGGAAGTGTGACGAATGGTGTACCTGGCACATCCGAATACCATGGTCCCGCAACAGACCTTGCAGGTAATTTCACACCATCGGTCGCTGGTCCGGGAACGCATACGATCTGGTTTGTTTATTCAACTACAGCAGGATGTATAGATTCGGTATCAAGCACGATCAGGGTTCATGCAAAACCAGTTCCTTCATTTACATTCCCAACAGGTTGTCTTGCAACCACTGGGCTGGTTCAATTCAACAATACTTCTACCATTGCTGATGGTCAATCAATGTCATGGTCATGGACGTTTGATGATCCAAATGCGAATGCAGGCAATCCAAATACTTCCTCTGCTCAGCATCCTACACATAATTTCGGCGAAGGACAGTTTGATATTAATTTAAATGTTACGAGTGCTAATGGATGTGTTGCTGACATAACAATTCCTGCCACGTTCGGAGTAACACCGGCATTAACTTATGCAGCACTTAATAATGTTTGTGAAAACATTCCTGCTTTCTCCATTGCAAATGCAACTGTTTCAAATGGCGTAAATGGAACCGGTGTTTATTCAGGACCGGGAACAACTTCATCTGGCATGTTTACTCCGGCCACTGCGGGAGATGGGATACATACCATTACTTATACATTTACTTCAACAGGAGGTTGTGTTTCTACGGTTACATCAACAATTGAAGTACTACCTCGTCCTCTTGCATCATATACCGCCGATAACAGCATTTGTATAAATGAAACGGTAACATTCACTAATACATCAACCATTCCTTCTGGGAATATTGTTACCTGGAACTGGGATCTTGGTGACGGCAGGACAATGTCAAATTCAAATGGAAATCCATTTACTGTTTCGTACAACACACACAATAATTATACAGTACAACTGGTAACAGTAAGTGATCGCGGATGCATAAGTCTTCCAGCCGTACAAACTGTAGCAGTCAATCCGTTGCCTGTTGTTGCATTTACTTTGCCAACTGGCATTTGCATGCCGGGAGGAGTATCGAATTTTACAAATCAATCGACAATACCTGGTAATGGAAATCTTTCATATTTATGGAATTTTGGTGATGGCATCGGATCATCTACTTCTGCAAACCCTTCACATACTTACCAGGCAATCGGGTCTTATAATGTAACATTGACCGCATCATCTTCAGCAGGTTGTGTTGCACAGGACAGCAAAACATTTAATGATTTTTACGAAAAACCAATAGCAGGATTTTCTGTTAATCCACAGGAACTCTGCGAAGGAGCTGACAATAACTTTATTGATGGAAGTTCTGCTCCAAACAGTACGATCAAATCGTATAACTGGACATTTGATGATGGTACCTCATCAACACAACAAAGCCCGGTGAAACGTTTCAACAATCCCGGAGTTTATGATGTGCAACTTGTTGTAACTAATCAGCAGAATTGTGTTTCAGATCCATTTGTACTACCAGTAACTGTTCACCTGCAACCAGTAATTGATGCAGGTAAATCATTTGTTGTGCCGCAGGGAACTGTTGTACAGGTTACCGCAACTGCGAATTCGCAGGGATTGATCTTCCAATGGTCACCGGCATTTAATGTAAGTGATCCAACAGTGCTTACGCCAACGATCACCGCAAATGATGACCTGACCTACACCTTGACAGCAGTTGGTGATTTTGGATGTGTGGCTACTGACATGATCACCGTTAAAATCCTGAAACCAATAACACCACCAAATGCATTTTCGCCCAACCGCGATGGCATTCATGACAGGTGGCTGATTCCAAACCTGCAGGATTATCCAGGATGTACAGTTGAAGTTTTTAACCGGTACGGGCAACAGGTATTTTATTCTGAAGGGTACAGAACACCGTGGGATGGAACAATTCGCGGAGCTGATCTGCCTGTTGGAACCTATTATTATGTAATTCAATTAAAAAATGGTTTCAAACCAATTTCCGGGTCAGTAACCATTGTGAAATAAAATGAAATAATTAAATGACTTATATACCTAAACCAAATGCGATGAGAAAAAGTTTACGAGTATTTATGACACTGCTGGTAACAATTTTTGTTGCCAGGCAAACAAGTGCGCAGGTGGATCCGCATTTTTCCCTGTATTATGTATACCCATCATGGTTAAATCCTGCACTAACGGGTGCTTTTGATGGACAGGTTCGTGTATCGGGCATTTACAGGAATCAGTGGGGAAATATCAGTACGCCATTTTCAACACCTGGAATTTCAGTGGAATTTGCCACTAACAAAAATGTAAACTTCGGAGTAAGTGCTTTAAAACAACAGGCAGGTAATGGTGGGTATACCTACACCACTGCCTATGGAAATTTTGCTTACACGGGTGTAAGATGGGGTTTAAATGAAACCAAGCGAATGGTATTTGGTATCCAGGCAGGAATGATGCAAAGGCGCTTTGACAGAAGCAAACTCACTTTTGGTGACCAGTGGAATCCCATCACTGGATACAATCCCGGTTCCGCATCTGCGGATGTGCTGACAAGAAATAATGATATGTCATTCGATGCGGGTGCAGGTGTAATGTATTATGATGCACAACCTGGAAAGCGTTCAAATCTTTTTGTCGGCGCATCAGTGTCGCATCTTACTCAACCGGAAGATAAATTCAGCGCGAGTGGTGATGCAAAATTTCCAATGCGATACACCGCACATGGGGGTATTCGTTTCAACATTTCTGACAATTTTAGTTTGACGCCCAACATGCTATATCTGAAACAGGGAAGTGCTCAGGAAAAAATGGCTGGTGCGTATGGCCAATTGAAAGTGAACAGCGAAACAGATGTTATGATTGGCGCCAACTACAGGTTTGATGATGCAGTCTCTCCATTTTTTGGTTTCAATTACAAAAACATGGTGATTGCTGCGAGTTATGATATAAATATTTCAGATCTGGGTAAGATGGCAAATGGTTCAAATGGTTTCGAGATCACATTTGCTTTCATTAGCAGGAAATCAACAAAGACGCCGGAAATCGAATTCGTGTGTCCGCGTTTATAAAATATTTGATTGAAATTTTTCAGAGATAAAATTATTCTGATGAAAAAATTTGTTTTCGCAACCATTACAATTTTCGTTGTTTGTTCTGCAAATGGACAATACGTGGAGGATTATCTGAAAGCTGCTGATAACTATTTTAATAAAGGGGATTATTTTTCTGCAGCTACTTATTACGAAAAAGCAATTGACACATCTAAAGCAGCGAACCGCAGATCATTTAATCCTTATGCGCACCAGGCAGCATCCAAACAATCCGCCGAGGTGGTGGTAAGCCGGGAAGATGTGGTGTATAAACTGGCTGAGTCGTACAGGCTATTGAATTATCCAGCCAAGGCTGAGCCACATTATGAAAAATCAATTCCATTCCGTTCAAAATTTCCTCTGGCAGAATACCATTATGCAACAGTGTTGAGAGCTCTTGGAAAATATACAGAATCAGAATTGTATTTCACTTCATTTATAAGTTCATACCCGGTAAATGACGACAATAAAAAGATGGCTGAACGTGAAATTCAGAATATCAGGTTTATCAGGTCACAGATGAACAGGACTGACCTGAAATATTTTACTGTGAACAAAGCGCCTGCTGAATTAAATGCCGGTGGCGCCAATTATGCACCTACCTGGCTTTCCAATTCTTCATTTTTATTTACGTCGACAAGACCGAATGCAACTGAAGCAAAAAATAAAGTTTACACAAACCGTATTTACACAGGTGATTTTGATGGAACCGCCCTATCGAATATTCGTAATGCAGGCTTACCTGATCTTAAAGATTTTCACCAGGGAGTGACTGCTTCAACACCCGATGGCAATCGAATATTTTTCACCAGGTGGACAACCGGTAAACAAAAAACTGCAGCGATATATACAAGCACGCGTAATGGACAAGGCTGGTCAGAACCTATCATGCTTGATTCATATATAAATGCAGATGGATCAAATACTCAGCAACCGTCTGTTACTCCAGATGGAAAATATTTATTATTTGCCAGTGATAAATCCGGTGGTCACGGAGGTTTCGATTTGTATTATGCTCCACTTGATGCACAGGGAACTGTTGGTTCACCTATAAATTTTGGATCCGTAATTAATACAGAGTTTGATGAACAGGCACCATCGTATCATGCTGCTTCATCATCACTGGTTTTTTCAACCAATGGCAGAGTGGGAATGGGCGGTTATGATTTTTTTCACAGCAAAGGAACCATTGGCAATTTAACTGCTCCGGTAAATTTTGGTCATCCTGTTAATTCCATAAAAGACGACATCTACTTTGCGAGCAGAGGGCGTGCAAACAATATTCTGGAAGATGTCATGCTGAGTTCTGACCGTGATGCTGCATGTTGTTTGGAAATGTTTTACCTGAAAAAAGTGCGGCCTCTCAGGCAGATCACTGGTAAAGTTATTTCATGTGATCCATCCAAACCTTTGAGCAGTGCCACTGTTAGAGTTTTGGATACAATAAATGGTAAAACTGTTTTTACACAATCCGTAAATGCAGACGGAAGTTATTCTTTTACGCTGGAAGATTATTTACCACTTAAGGTTGAAGCAAATGCCTCAGGATTTTTTACTAAAGCACAACATGTAACGGTACCTGCAGATATGGAAATTGAAACCGTGACCTATCCAGTTCTATGCCTTGTTCCCGAACCTCCTAAGGTGAATGAGACGTTCGTTGTGGAAAATGTTTATTACGATTTCAATGAAGCGGAACTAAAAGTAGAATCATTCCCTGCATTGGATGAAATTGTACGCATGATGAACACTTATCCAAACATGGTTATTGAACTCAGTGCACATACAGACAGTAAGGGTTCAAATGATTACAACTTGAGACTATCTGAAGCGCGTGCAAGAAGCGTTGTTAGATATCTTGTTAGTAAAGGTCTTGATGAAACCAGGTTAAGGGCACGTGGATATGGTGAAACAAAACCAATTGCACCAAATACAAATCCTGATGGATCCGATAATCCGGAAGGACGTGAAAAGAACAGGAGAACAGAATTCAAGGTATTACAGAATTAATTCTGTGATCATAATTATGCTGTAATCCTGACTATATGAAAAGAGTTGGATTTATAATATTGCTCTTGGTGATGACGGTTTCTGCAGCGAGATCGCAGCAGAAACCTCATTATACCCAGTATATCCTGAACCAGTATATTATTAACCCTGCGCTAACAGGAATAGAAAATTACATTGATTTTAAAGCTTCTCACCGGCATCAGTGGGTGGGGATCCAGGATGCTCCGGTCACAACCTATTTCACCATTCATGGAGCTTTAGGAAAATCAGATTATAAAACCAGTGCAACTTCTTATGATGTGCCTGGCGGAAATCCACGCGGAAGTAATTACTGGGAAAATTATACTGCATCTGAACCTCACCATGGAGTAGGGGTGCAGGTGGTAAATGATGTAACGGGTCCGTTGAGTAATTTTTCTGCATACCTCACATATGCATATCACCTGGGTATTTCTGCTAGAGCAAATCTTGCAGGAGGTTTTGGAGTGGGATTGAATCGAATCAGTCTTGATGCAACCAAATTAAATTTCGGTCAGACCACAGTAGACCCTGCAGTGTATTCGAGTGACATTCTTAACAATACCCGGTTGGATATGTCTGCAGGGTTGTATTTATACTCTGCTGATTATTTTGTCGGATTGTCTGCTCAACAAATAATTCCTTCAAAAATTGATTTCTCCAACAATACCATTCAACCATCACAGGGCAAATCTGTACCACACATATTTGCAACTGCCGGTTACCGTTTCCTCGTCAGTGAAGACTTTAATCTCATTCCGTCGCTAATGATCAAATATGTAAATCCGGTTCCCACCCAGGTTGAAGCCAATGCAAAACTTCAATACCGCGATCTTGCATGGGTTGGTGCAACTTATCGGCACAATGATGGACTGGCTGGCATGCTCGGTTTGAATGTCGGCAATTTTTTCAATGTCGGTTATGCTTATGATTATACCACTTCACGCCTGAATAATTTCAGCAAGGGAACTCACGAGATCATTGTTGGGTTGTTGATTGGGAACAGGTATGCAGATACGTGTCCCCGAAATGTGTGGTGATTCTAATTAGATGGTTTCGCTGCACGCTTCTCGCTGCTCGCTTTACGCTGTCGCTCCAATAGCTACGCATTAGCCAACTATTAAAAACGTGATATTCGAAAAAACTTTTAAGACTTGGGCAAAGTTTATAAATGTATATTCAAATTTGTTTGGCTGTTGCAATCTTGACGATTAAAGACAGGTGTAATTGCGCAGCCATTGACAGTCGAGCGTGAAGCGAGCAGCGTGAAGCATGCAGCAATCCAGTACCAAATATCCAATATCCAATGTCCATTGCTTCGTAAGAAGCTATCAGGTATATGAAGCGCTCTCCTTCAATTCGCGTTCACTATACTCCATACCATATTGCTTCAGTACATCATCCGGAACTCCGTTCCATTTGTTCGCCACATTACCAACGTAACCAACATCTTTTATGCCTATAGCGGATGAATAAAATCCTGTGGCTGTCAGATTTCTGACAAGACTGAAAAACTGAACACCAGGACCAAATTCTGCTTTTGCTTTTGCAGGATAAGCGATATCATCAACAATTTGAATTCGCTGTTCAGATGAAATGTCGGTAAATGATTTTTCAAAACGTTTAATTGATTCCATATCGAGCCAGCGAAGACCTCCGCGCAGAGGTGTTTGAAAATTTGGCATATCCTGTACAATGAAATCAATGAACTCCGGAACTTTTGCATCGGTTGCACTGCCGCTTACATCATCTTTTGGAATTATGATATCTGTAAGAATAGCAAGCGTTGCCATCTCATGTTCTGTAAAAAAATTGGAAGACATGAGTTTTTTATCACGCTCCGCTTCTTCTTTGGTGCGATCGATTGTCAGGTCGTTTGTAGCTGCGGCTTTTGGTGCTTCGGTTGTTTTTTTATCCGCATCACTGCAGGCACCAACCAGTACGCTGGTGGATACTGCACCAAGACCAATTATTTTCAATGATTTTCTGCGATCCATAAAAAGGTTTTCGGGTTGGTTAGATATTTCTTTTCTTCATTTCTTCTACAATATATTCGCTTGAACGCATCGATAGTGCCATAATCGTCCAGGTAATGTTTTTATCAGCCTGGGAAACAAACGGTCCACCATCAACAACAAAAAGATTTTTACACTCATGTCCCTGGCACCATTTGTTTAAACAAGATTTTTTAGGATCATTTCCCATTCTTGTTGTTCCCGCTTCGTGAATAATTTCTCCGGGTTTTGAAAGACCGTAATTGTTTTCTGCAGTATCATCAGCACCCCAGGTTATGATTGCACCCATTTCATGCATGATCTCTTTGAAAGTTTCTTTCATGTGTTTCGCCTGTTTGATCTCGTAATCACTCCATGATGCATCGAATCGTAAAACAGGGATACCATATTTGTCAACTGTGTTGGGATCAATTTCGCAGAGACTGTCAGCTTTCGGAATGGCTTCCCCACGACCTGCCATTCCAACGCCAGCTCCATAGAAAAATCTGAAATCTTCTTTTAAGGAATTTCCATATCCGCCACCTTCTTTTTTCTTACCATTCACGAGGTATTTTCCATTCTGACCTTCTATGCCCCAACCAAATCCATAGGATGGCATACCGAAACCTCCCCAGTATTCAATGTGATAACCGCGGGGGAAATCAAGTTTTTTATTATCCATCCACCATGGCGTATAAACGTGCATTCCTCCAACACCATCCTCATTGTATCTTTTTCTTTCAAACAGTTGCGGGAGCACACCGCCCATTGCGGCACCAGTTGAATCATGAAGATATCTGCCAACTACATCACTGCTGTTTGATAATCCATTTGGATGCCGCTGCGATTTTGAATTCAGCATGAGTCTTGCTGATTCACAGGCACTCGCTGCAAGCACCACCACGCGTCCTGTTACCTGGTATTCCTGCATATCAACAGTACTTACATAAGAAACGCCGGTTGCAAGTCCTTCTTTGTTGGTGAGTACCTCCCGCGCCATTGCATCAGGTATTACATCAAGATTTCCCGTCTTGATGGCAGGATATATCAAAACCGCAGATGCAGAAAAATCTGCTGCAGCATAACTGCAGTTACGTGCGCACTGCCCACAGTAAAAACATTCCTGGCGATCATTGTTTCCTTCTAATTTTTTTGTGAGAATAGACAACCTCGAAGGAATTACCGGAATTCCAATACCGGTTGCGGCTTTTTTGATCATCAGTTCATGCAACCGGGGTTTGGGAGGAGGAAGAAAGATGCCATCTGGTTCGTTGGGTAAATTTTCCTTTGAACCAAACACGCCAACAAGCCTGTCAAGCCTGTCATAGTAGGGTTTTATTTCATCATAAGTAAGTGGCCAGTCTTCACCCAGACCATCGTGTGATTTTCCACGGAAATCACGCGGACCAAATCGGAGTGATATGCGACCCCAGTGATTTGTTCTGCCTCCGAGCATGCGTGCGCGCCACCAGTCGAACTTTGTTCCATCCTTGTGTGTGTATGGTTCGCCATCTACCTGCCATCCGCCATAACATGCATCGAAATCTCCGAATGGACGAAGTTTTGTACTCGCACCCCGCCTCGGTGATTCATACGACCATTTTAACTGCATCACATTTTTCTTTGGATCGTACATCGGTCCTGCTTCGAGCAAACAAACTTTAAGACCGGCATTTGCGAGCATATAAGCTGCCATTCCTCCACCAGCGCCCGAACCCACAATGACAGCATCGTATTGTTTGGATTGTTTCTTAACCTGAATATCTCCCATGCAGTATAGTTTTGAATAGTGTTATAAATGTAAGGATAAGAAGATTTGAAGATTAGAAAATTTGACGGCTACACCTAATAAGTTTGTTATCCTGATTTTTCAGGCAGGTGAGATTTGAATAATCAGAAGGAACTGATTTTATTATCCACGAATTCAACAGAAAACTTCGTTTTACAAACATTTTCACCATCATTCCTCGATCGTCCAACTATTCATCAACACTTATCGAATTTAAGAACCTCTAACCTCTAACTTCCAACCTGTAACTATTTTGCTGTATTTTCCACCTGATGGAAATCTATGTCGGCATTGATATCGGTACGACACATGCAAAGGCAATTGCGCTCGATGAAAATGGTTCCGTGCTTATAGAAATTAAGAGTAGTTATCCATTTTCAAGTGATCACTTCGAAACAGAACAGGATGCAGAGGTGATCTGGAATACTGTTTTGCAATTGCTGCACAAACTGGTTGCGCAAACTCTTACAAAAAAAATTGCTGGTATTTCTTTCAGTGCAGCCATGCACAGCATTCTTGGAGTGAATAAAGCGGGAGTTCCATTAATGCCTGCACTCACCTGGGCCGACAGCAGGGCACAATCGAAAGTTAAATTGCTAAATGATTCTCACTCCGGTGAATGGATCTATAGAAAATCGGGTACACCCATCCACCCCATGTCGCCCCTGTTAAAAATTCGCTGGATGAAAGATCACTCAGATGCTTTTTCATCTGTGACAAAATTTATTTCAATAAAAGAATATGTTCAATTTAAGTTATGTGGAGAGTATGTGGT
>CAZCKF010000034.1:0-3534 GCA_964499155.1 uncultured Chitinophagaceae bacterium | reverse complement strand
ATTGATGACGCTCTTGCGTTTGCGGGAATCACGTCAGATCATTTGTCAAAACCTGTTCCTGTCACGCATGAACTTTCAATTACCTTATCACTTTTAAAAGGAATTAAACTTATTGTTGGAAGTACGGATGGTTGTTTTGCCGGCGCTTCACTTGGACAATCAAAGGGAAGAGCGGCTGTGTCAGTAGGAACCAGCGGAGCAGTTAGAATATTTACAAATGCTCCATTGTTGAATAACGAACAGAAATTGTTCGCCTATTATTATGATAAAGGAATGTATGTATGCGGAGGCCCGGTAAATAATGGTGGGCTGCTACTTCGCTGGCTTGCAGAACATATTTTCAAAGAACAATTTGATGCAAAAAATTTAGCTGGATGGTGTTCACTTGCAGAACGGGTTGAAGCGGGAGCAGACGGACTCGTTTGCATACCCTATATTTTTGGAGAACGTGCTCCATTGTGGGATACACAGGCTACAGGTGCTTTTGTTGGTTTAAAAAACAAGCATTCAAAAGAATATTTAATAAGAGCGGCCATGGAAGGAATTTGTCATTCTCTCAAACATGTAATGGATACAGTGGAAGAAGTATATGGTACGATTGAAACGGTACATACAAGTGGTGGTGTACTGGATAAAACATTCATGATGCAATTGCTTGCAGATGTTTTAAATAAACAATTAGTATCTGAAAATACGCCGGACGTGTCATGCCTCATGGCTGCAGACCTTGCAGCACAAGTCTGTGGTAAGAATTTCAGGGAAGAAAGAATAACAATGAACACTGTTTATAAACCGAGGCCCTTGTATGCGGAATTATACCGCGATGCGCATTTGAAATACAGGAAGGTGGCTGATGTGTTGCGTAATGTTTAGAGAGTAAAAGTTATTGGTTTTTTGGCTGTTGGCTGTTGGAGACTTTAAAGGAAGTATCTCGATGTTTTGATATTTCTACTTACATCCCTCCAACATCCAAAAGCCAACAGCTAATAGCTCTTGTTTAAAAGAATCTTTCAAATAAATCAAAATGATAAACCTAATTGGACTTGGTAAAATGGGTCACAACCTTGCCTTGAATTTTTTGCGGCAGGGAATTGATTGCATCGGATATGATGCAAATGAGGAGGCAAGAAAATTTGCAAAAGAAAAAGGAATTCGTGTTTCAGACAGCGTATCAACGTTTTTTGAAAAAACAGGTGGACCCAGAGTAGTTTGGATAATGATACCTGCTGGCAGTGGTGTGGATGACATCATTGAATCTTCGCTCACGCATTTGCGGGCGGGCGATATTATTATTGATGGAGGAAATTCTCATTACAAAGATTCAATCAGGCGTGCAGAAAAATTAATTAAAAGCGGGATCAGGTATGTTGACTGCGGAACAAGTGGAGGAGTTACCGGAGCACTGGAAGGATTGTGCCTGATGGTTGGAGGTAACAGGGATGCATTTGAAGCATGTGAGCCGATATTTAAAAAAGTTTGTGTGCCCGGCGGCTTGCTTTGGTGTGGTCCAAGTGGAGCTGGACATTTTGTAAAAATGGTTCACAATGGAATTGAATACGGGATGATGGCGGCAATTGGAGAGGGATTCCAGTTGTTGAACCAATCCGGATTTAATATAGATCACAAAGCTGTCGCTGAAGTCTGGAATCACGGAAGTGTTGTACGCGGATGGCTCATGGAGCTGACAGCAAGGGTTTTTGAAAAGCACAAAGACCTTAAACAGGTCCAGGGAAGGATCAATTCATCGGGGGAGGGTAGGTGGATGGTGGAAACAGCGATCGAAAAAAACGTCCCGGTTCCTGTCATTTCAACTTCATTGATGATGAGGGCTGTTTCCAGCCAGGAAGAATCCTTATCCGCCAAAATTCAGGCTGCACTCAGATACGAATTTGGCGGACATTCCGTTGTAATGAGTAGCTAACTCTGCCGTTTTAAGATTTCCTTAGTTGACCCTGGTCAAATTTTGACGTCTTAAGATTGACAGTATGCAATCGATATCCTATTTTTAAGACTACTAAGCCATTCATTATGAACACCAATATCCGTAATCAGCAAGCTTTTATTGCTGAACAGTTCATTCGTACCGACCGTCACCTGGTCACCTCGAGCAAAAGGGCCTACATGAAGGTCCAGAGCTGGAATCTTGCACTTCTCCCCGGAACAGACGAATACTTCAAACGCCAGGTAAAGGACCTCGTAACAGAGTCTTTACTGAGCTTTGTAAGTACTGGTTTTGTTTTGTTGCAGGAAAATTATATTGAACATCCAATGAATTAAGAAAGCCTCAGGCATCAGAGTTCAGAAAAAGTTTCAAGCCGAAAGCCTCCAGTTCAATATATTTTAAATAATAAAATAGCCTCATGCTGTCAAGTGTGAGGCTTTGTGCGTTTCATCCTCTTGATTGATTTATTCGAAACTTAATCAATTTATAAAGCAGAAGATAAAGATCAAATCAATCACCCTATAAAGGCGAT
Source organism: uncultured Chitinophagaceae bacterium (assembly GCA_964499155.1). Taxonomy (GTDB): domain Bacteria; phylum Bacteroidota; class Bacteroidia; order Chitinophagales; family Chitinophagaceae; genus CAZCKF01. Next base: position 1,060 of record CAZCKF010000034.1, on the reverse strand, counting down.
TGCTGTATTACGCCGTGTAATCATGGTTTAATTCGCTTAATCCGTGTTTTATTTATTCCCCCGTTAACGGCGGAAATCTGTAGAAACAATTACTCATAGGACGAAGAGATCCAAAAATCAAAACACTCATCCGTATTGCCATTTATTGGTTTGATTTTTTTGTAGTAAACGGAGCATCGCATCCGAATAACCGAATCTAAAACAATTCATTATGGCAACACATGAACATATAGACAGCTGGGAGCAGCGGGATTCTAACCTTGACCCGGTTGAGGAAGGAACCAATGTGATTAATGTTGGCTGGCCTGAGCGTCTGATTTCATCTACGCTTGGTTCACTTATCCTTAATTCAGGATTAAGAAATCTTACTCATCATCCTGTAAAAGGATTGTTGAAAACGACTTTGGGTGGATATCTTTTATACCGCGGGTTATCTGGCAATTGCCCCCTCTACAGCAGTATTGGAAAGACCAAGAATATTAAACATTCTTCTTCGATCAATATTCGCACAAGCATGAAAGTAAACAGGCCGCGTTACCAGGTATATGCATTCTGGAGGAACCTGGAAAACCTGCCACGGTTTATGAAACATCTTGCTACCGTTAAGGAAATCGATGCAACACATTCTCATTGGGAAGCTATCATCCCAGGAAATCTTGGACGCATCAACTGGAACGCTTTAATCGTAAAAGAAGAACCAGGTGCTTTACTGGGCTGGCAATCTGTTCCCGGATCATCAATAAACAATGCTGGAAAGGTTGAATTCCGTGATGCTGATGAAGGTGGAACTGAGTTGAATGTTGTGATCAGCTATCGTGCACCCGCAGGTGAACTCGGCGGTGCCATTGCAAAATTGTTCAACCCGATTTTTGAAAAGATCATTCGTGATGACATCAACAGTTTTGCAACTTACATAGAAAGTGAGGCATATAAAGAAAGCGCTTCTACTTCACATGAATTTACATTGTAATCTCAGGACGGTATATTTATATTGGAACAGGTCGACGTAAGTTGACCTGTTTTCATTAGCGCGAATTTTTGCCAATTAGCGCAAATAAGG
>CAZCKF010000033.1:0-14096 GCA_964499155.1 uncultured Chitinophagaceae bacterium | reverse complement strand
ATGGAACAGATGAAAGTTATCGAAGGATCAATGATGCCTGGGATGAACTGTGGGATTATACAAATGAATTTTTTAAACCCGCTCAATTCGAATTCACAGCAGCCGCAACCAAAATGGGAATTGATCCATCTATACTTGAAGAAGGCTGGCGCATGCGTGTGAATGAAATTGCAGGCCAGGCAAATATTCCTTCTGAAAAACTGGTTGTTAAAAATTGGAGCCAGTCTGGCGGAAAATCCGGAGTACACTCAGAACACCTGGGTTATATGCTTGCCGAAATGCAGTACCTGCAGCGCGCCTACCCGAATAGTGAATGGTAATGAATAAGACAGCACCGATAACAGAATTACAAATCCGTTCCTGGCTTGAAGAAGTGATGGATCCGGAAATTCCTGTATTGTCTGTGCTCGACATGGGAATTATACGAGAAATTAAAACCAACCCCGATACGGAGATCATTATTACACCAACTTACAGTGGTTGTCCGGCCTTGGATGTGATCAGCATGAACATCCGGTTGAAGTTGATGGAAAAAGGGTTGATGAATGTAAAAATCACACAATCGCTTTCTCCCGCATGGACAACTGATTGGATGACTGATTCAGGAAAACAAAAACTGAAATCCTACGGAATCGCTCCTCCAAATCCAAAACAATCAGTTTGTGATCCGCTCTTTCATGAAGAAGAAGCCATTGAATGTCCTCGATGCGGTTCATACGAAACAGAGGTAATAAGTCAGTTTGGATCGACTGCGTGTAAGGCGCTATATAGATGCAAGGAATGTTTGGAGCCTTTTGATTATTTCAAATGCCATTGAGAGAGAGGGGCGAGAGACGAAAGGCGAGGGGCGAGGTGCGGCTGTCAGATTGTAAATGCAAAATAAAAAATGCAAAGGTCAAAGGGCAAAATGCAAAAGGCAATACTCTGTAATTGGTTCGAATTCTTTTGAACGTATCCGTGCAATCCGTCTTTATCCGTGTGATCAATTCGTGTAATTCGTTTTAATTCGTGTTATTATCATTTCTCATCGAAATCTATCACCACCCGCTCACTAACCGGATGCGACTGACACGTAAGAATATATCCCTGTTCCACTTCATCCTCTTCCAATCCCCAATGCACTTCCATTTCCACTTCACCTTCAATAAGTTTTGCCTTGCAGGTTGTGCACACCCCGCCTTTGCAGGCAAAGGGAAGATCGGCGCCCTTTTTTAATGCAGCATCTAAAATGGTTTCGCCATGAAACGGTACTTCGAAATCGAACATGATACCATCTGCTTTTAAACTGATCTTGGCTTTTCTTTCATCAGTAGCATCTGCAGAAACTTTTTTTGTAACACCCGACTTCATCCCAGGTGTTGTGAACAATTCAAAATGAATATTTTTTTTAGGGAGATTTTTTTGTTCGAGAAAATCGCGAACACTGAATATCATTTCTTCAGGACCGCATATAAAAACTTCGTGAATGTTTGAATAGTTAATTACTCTGCTCAACTCTTCCAGTTTTGTTTTATCCACTCTCCCAGAATGAAGTGGCGTATCTGTTCTTTCACGGCTTAAAACATGATACATCCTGAATCGTTGCAAATATTTATCCTTGATTGCTTCCAGTTCTTCTTTCAAGATGATTGAATTCTTACTTCTGTTCCCATAAACAAGCGTGAAAGAACTTTTTGGTTCAGTGCGCAATGTTGTTTTAATTAATGACAACACCGGTGTTATTCCGCTTCCTGCTGCAAAAGCGAGATAATTTTTCTGGTTTTCCGGATGCAGTGTGGTATTAAATTTTCCAACCGGTTGCATTACTTCGATCACATCACCGGGTTTCAATTGTTCATTGGCAAATTGTGAGAATGTGCCACCTTCTACTTTTTTAATTGCTACCCGCCATTCATTATCCAATGGACTGCTGCAGATGGAATAAGTGCGACGAACCTCTTCACCATTCAATGTGGTTCGCATTGTCAGGCTTTGGCCAGCGAGAAATTGAAAGGATGATTTTAAATTTTCAGGAATTTCAAATGCGACTGAAACACAATCAGCAGTTTCTTTGCGAACCTCTTTGACGACCAGGGGGTGGAAATGAACAGACAAACTGATTTTAGATTTTAGAGTTTAGATTTTGGATTTCTTTACAGGTTTCGAAGAAACACTATAATTCCAATCATCAAAATTTACAAAGTGCATATTATTGAGGCGTCAAAGATACAAGCGATCTATGCTGTGTGCATAATTGAACCAAACGATCAATTAGTTTAATTAAATGAAGTGTGAATAATATTTGCCTATGAAAACGTTGGCTGTATTTATCTGTGCAATCCCAGCTTAATCCTAATAATCCGTGTTGTAATTTTTACTTTCTAAGGCCGGAGATAAGATGCATAACCATATTCTCCTCCATCTCTTCCGCAGTAATCCTTTTACGGCTGCGCTGCCAGAATTCAAGTCCGCGAACAGCGGAAAGAATGGTGAGTACTGCCACATACGGCATGATGGGTTTTAATTCTCCCTTCTCAACACCATCCTGGATAATGCTTTCCAGTTGTTGTACATAATTGCGCCGTTGTGTAATGAAACTGGTAAGATTCGGTTCGGTAAGATGGATCCATTCATGTGTCATTACATGATAATCTTCGAAACGTTCGATCATCATGCGTACATGAAAACGGATCAATGATTCAATTTTAGAAAGCGCACTGTCTTCAGTTTTTATCAGTTCTGCCAAATGCTCGTTGCAATCGTGTGCCGTGCGGAAAATGATTTCCTGCAGGATCTCTGATTTCGATTCGATATGATTATACAGGCTGGCCGCTTCGATTCCAACCGTTTCTGCCAGGTCACGCATAGAGGTGGCCGCAAATCCTTTTTCAAGGAACATGACTGATGCTTTTTCGAGAATCAGTTCTTTCTTGGAAGCTTTCCTGCGCTGGGTCTTGAGCATAATCAAAGATAGCTTTTCAGAATTATCAAGTGAAACCATTTATGCAATTAAACTTACATTTGAGTGTAATTGCGATTGGGATGAACGACTGCCTGCCAATGCTCCAAGACGGAATCGCTGCTGGTGACCAGAAAGCCTTTGGTCAGTTATATGAATATTTTCATGCACGTCTTATTGAGTTTGCTTCATCTCTTGTCAGGTCCAAAGAAACTGCAGAGGAAATTGTAGAAGATGTTTTTGTACGGTTGTGGAGCAACAGATCGAAAATCAATGAAATAGAAAACATTGCGGTTTACCTGTATGTTTCGGTCAAAAACCGGTCGCTGAATTCGCTTTCCCGAAAAGCAAAAGACCTGTTGACTGCCCCCTTCGATTTTCTTGACATACAAATCAATGCCCAAATTCCTGATCCGCACGAACTCATGATCTCTCGAGAAATGATCGAACGAATGAGGACTGCAGTCAATGCCCTTCCTCCAAGATGTAAAATGATTTTCAAACTCATCCGGGAGGATGGTTTAAAATATAAGGAAGTTGCCCAAATTCTCAACATCTCTGTCAATACCATTGACGCACAAATGGCCATCGCTGTAAAGCGTATTTGCCAATCCCTCGAACTTCCTGCAAAACAATCGACTTTAAGGGTGGTTTATCACAAAAAACCGGCGTAAAAGTTAGAGGTTAGAGGATCATTAGTTCTATAATACCTGATTGTTTTGTGGTTGGCTGATAGTGGAAGATGATATGGTTTTAATGTCGAAACCTTTTTTGCAGAATTCTTCTAACGAAGTTCTTAAAGCCTGATGCCTGAAGCCTGAAACTTTCCTGATGCCTTGAACCCCCTTGAACCTTTCCTGGACCTTGGACCTTGTATCCTGGACCTTTATTTTTTATTTCCTTTAGTAGAATTCCCCAGGGTCAGTGTCCTTACTATGGACAATGACCGAAACCAACTACATCTGGATTTTAATGGCGCGGGAACTGAGTGGTGAAACCACCGAGGAGGAATCCGCTTCATTGAATGAATTGCTGAGCAATAATCCCGCTTTGCATCAGCAATTTCAGATGATGCAGAAATTGTGGAAGCAAAAGCATGAAATCCCTCCTGGAATTCAGTTCAATGTCAACAAGATCATTCAGCTTTCCAACTCTCAGGAAATTATTGACCAGGCCTTTCCAAAACGCAATCATCGCAGGCGGATCATTTCGTTTTTAACCGGGGCGGCTGCCGTCGTAATCGCGGCAATATTGATTTTTCGGGGAAGCAATACTGAATCACTTCCTTCAGAAGAGTCAGTAAAACTCGCCACTGCAGATAATGGCACCAGGTCGCGTACAATTCTTCCTGATGGTTCTTCTGTTTGGTTGAACGCGGGTTCATCCTTGAAGTATGACAAATTCGAAGGAGAACTCAGGGAGGTGTTTCTCGAAGGTGAGGCTTATTTCAGCGTGGTTGAGAATAAGGAAAAACCATTCATTGTACATGCTGGCGGGATCAATATTAAAGTTCTCGGTACCACTTTCAATGTGAAATCATATCCCGAAGACAGCAATGTTGAAACAACTTTGATCCAGGGATCAGTTGAAATTATTGGGGGTGACCAGAAGCCCATCAAACTACAGGCTTTTCAGAAAATCTCCCTGGCCAAAAAAGATGATGTTGATCAATCAGTTGAGCAAATTTCTTTGCCGAGAAGCAGCGATAAGGTATCATTGGTGAATCTTGATAGCGCGGTGAAAACCACTGAGCTGATTGAAACTGCGTGGATATACAATCGACTTGTTTTTCGCGGGGATGACTTTGCTACACTCTCGAGGAAGCTTGAGAGGTGGTATAATGTCCGCATTACATTGACCGACGATTCGGTTAAAGGCATTCGATTCAACGGTTCATTTGAAAATGAAACAATCGAACAGGCATTGCAGGCGCTTCAGCTTGTAGTACCATTTGATTATAAAATAAAAGAGAATGAAATCTTTATCAGTTCCCCGGGGATATGAATCGGGTTAACTTAAAACGGAGAATGTTGCAGCATCCTCCGTCAAGGTTAAGAATCACAACCACTTTCATTAGTGGATTAATAAACCTCAATTCGAAAAATATGAAATGTTTTGCGAATCATGCCAGAACGAGTTTGCTTAAAGCTATGTTGATTATGAAATTCACAACGTTACTGCTGCTGGCTTTTGCGTTACAGGTTTCCGCCAATGGATTTACCCAGACGCGCGTAAGCCTAAAGCTCAAAAAAACGTCCATCTCAAATGTGCTTGCAGCCATCGAAGGACAAACAACTTACAGGTTCCTCTACAACCAGGATCTGTCAGCGATCAATACACGTGTTTCCATTTCAGTGGAGAACGCTGAAGTGAAAGACGTGCTTGACCAGGTGCTTGATAATACTTCGCTCAGTTACCAGTTTATGCAAAATAACCTGGTTGTAATCAGAACAGGTACACAAACAGAAGCAGCGAATCCATTTATTACTGTAACCGGAAATGTGATGTCAAATACCGGAGAAATTCTTTCCGGAGTTTCTGTTTACCAGAAGGGAACAAACAATGGTACCACCACCGATGGTTCAGGTAACTATTCGATTTCGGTTCCTGAAAACGCAACTCTTGTTTTCAGTTCTGTTGGTTATCTCACTGTTGAAGAGGCTGTGAATAGCAGGACAACAATTTCTGTTGTACTTCAATCTTCCGCACAAACCATCCAGGAAGTTGTGGTGGTTGGTTATGGAACACAAAGAAAAATTGATGTAACAGGTTCTGTGGCTAATATTCGTGGTGAAGAAATAGCCAAGCAGCCTTCAGGTAACCCTGTTAGTTCATTGCAGGGAAAAGTTGCGGGTGTGCAGATCGTCAATACGGGCGCTCCAGGTTCATCACCACAGATCCGCATTCGCGGAGTCGGTACATTATATGGAAATCAAAATCCATTATATGTTGTCGATGGAGTATGGTATGATGACATCAGCTTTTTAAATCCACAGGATATCGAAAACCTCAGTATTCTGAAAGATGCATCCAGCGAATCCATTTATGGTATTCGCGCTGCAAATGGAGTTGTGCTTATCACAACTAAAAAAGGAAAAAGAGGGCAGTCAAATGTTACTTACAATGCATTTGTAGGCTGGCAGAGTGTAACTAACCAGATTGATATGGCGAATGGTGCTGAATATGCAACACTCATCAATGAATTGCGTGGCAACACACTGCTCAATCCTGCTCAATTCGGAGAGGGTACTGACTGGTATGGTCTTATCCTGAGAAATGCATTAGTGCACAATCACCAGGTGGGTATGAGTGGTGGTTCGGAAAGATCAACTTATAATTTCTCTCTCGGTTATTACAACCAGGAAGGAATTGTTGAAACAAATAAATACGAAAGATTTACGGCGAGATTGCAAAATGATTTCCAGGTTTTCAAACCATTGAAAGTTGGATATACACTCACCGGTGTTGCAAGTCGCTCAAATGATATTCCGGGTTCCATCTTCCGCGAATTGTATGCAGCGCCAACGATTGTTCCTGCATTTTATGCAGATGGCAGCTATGGTGACCCATCTGATTTTGATCTTGGTGATGGTGCTAATTTCAATCCACAGGCAACACTTGATTTCTTTAATCAGAAATCAAAAAATTTCCGCGGAACTGGTAATGTATTTGCAGATCTGAATTTTGCAAGAGATTTCACTTTCCGTACAAGCCTTGGAGGTGATTTTGGCCAGGCTGAGTACAGGCATTATTTACCAGAGTATACTGCCACATTAAAACAGAGAAACACGCTCAGTTCGCTTACAGTGGGAAGAACTGAAACGAGAAACTGGATCTTTGAAAATACACTTACATATGATAAGCGGATCCAGGATCACAATGTCAGGCTACTTGTTGGACAGAGTGCGCAGGAAAATAAATTCTACCAGATCACAGGAAATGCAAAGGGTGTTCCGTTTGAAACAGAAGACGACCTCTTCCTTACATTGGGTAATACCGGAACAAATACAGTAGTAGATGGTGGAGATAAGGAAAGATTTTCATCTTACTTCGGCCGCATCAATTATTCATTCAACAACAAATATTTATTGAATGCATCCCTCCGTGCTGATGGTGCGTCAAAATTCTCTGGCGACAAGCGCTGGGGTTACTTCCCTTCAGTGGGTATTGGCTGGATCATTTCCGACGAAGCCTTTATGGGTGACCAGGAAATTTTTGATGCATTGAAACTCAGAGCGAGCTGGGGTGTTGTAGGTAATGCAAAAGTTCCTTCAAATCTTCCATTTGTTGTTATTAATAATGGAGCAGGTTATTCTGTACAGTTTGGAAATACACTTGTAACAGGTGCAAGCATTACACAACAAACTCCTCCTGCTATCTATTGGGAAAAAGCAGAAGGAATTGATATTGGTCTTGAAGGTGCATTGATGGACAACCGCCTGACTTTTGAATTCGATTATTACAACAGGGAAACCAAGGATGCAATATTTAGTGTACCAATTCTTGGTTCACTGGGTACAAGTTCAGGGGACATCACTGCGAACCAGGCATCGATCGTGAACAAAGGATTTGAAATCTCACTCGGATGGAGAGATGATTTGAACAGCAATTTGAATTATCGCATCAATGGTAACATTGGTATCAATGACAATGAAGTTTCAGAAACCAAAACAGGTGACAATCCTGTATTTGGTGGAGGTGGTGCCGCAACGGGTGGCCAGCTTGCAACAAGAACAATTGTAGGTCAACCAATTGGTCAGTATTATGGATTGCAGGTTGCAGGAATTTTCCAGAATGCTGCGCAGGTAGCAGGTTCACCTCAGTCAGCAACTGCCAAACCTGGTGATTTCATTTTCGTTGATCAGAATAAAGATGGAATCATCGATGGTAAGGACAGAGTAGTTCTTGGTGATCCAAATGCGAGAGTAACTTATGGATTAAATACAAATTGGAATTACAAAAAATTAGATCTCACCCTGGATTTTCAGGGAGTAAGTGGAGTAGATATTTATAACGCAAACATGGGTCTCAGATTCGGAACAGAAAATTTCACGAAGGATTTCTTTGATAATCGCTGGCATGGTGATGGCACTTCAAATTCATATCCTTCAGTAAATATTGGTGGTGGAGATAACTATCGTCCGAATTCATTCTTTGTTGAGGATGGAAGTTATTTCAGGATAAGAAATATACAATTAGGTTACACGTTTGCACCATCAATCGGAAATGTAAACATCAAGCAGTTACGTGTATATGCCAATGCACAAAATGCTTTCAACTTTTTCGAATACCGTGGATTCTCACCTGAAATTGGTGGTAATGCACTCAACAGAGGAATCGACAGCAATGTTTACCCAATGTATGCGACATATAATTTCGGTGTAAATGTTACTTTCTAAAACATTAAACCAATTTTGAAAATGAAATCAAATAAATATATCAGAACATTTGCAGCCGGACTGGGTGTTGTTGCACTCGCCGTGAGTATTACTGCCTGCAAAAAAGATTTCCTTGATGTACCTCCGCAAGCCCAGGGAACGGTTGAACAGTTCTGGCAAAGTGAAGGCGATGCTTCAAAAGCTGTCGCAGCGATGTATGGTAACCTGCGTTCATGGACACAGGTAGCTTTCGCGCCAATTGCCATCGAAAGTCTTGCATCAGATGATACAGAGAAGGGAAGTAATCCAACAGATGCAACATTCCTCAACAAGTTTGACAATTTCACTGCAACATCTACTGAAGGACAGATACAGGATTTCTGGAGTGGTCAATACCAGCAGATCAATCTTGCAAACCAGGTGCTTGATAATGTTCCCGGTATTACAATGGATGGAACATTAAAAGAACGTTACCTCGCAGAAGCAAAATTCATGCGTGCGTATGCGTACTTCAGGCTTGTTCGCGCATTTGGCGATGTACCATTACGGTTGAATGTTCCGGCAGATGCATCTGAGTTCAATATTCCCAGAACGCCAAAAGCAGAAGTGTACGCTGCCATTGAAAAAGATCTTACTGAAGCAGCAGCGGTTTTGCCTCAAACCTATCCGGCAACCGATCGTGGACGAATTACAAAAGGTGCTGCACTAGCCATGCATGCAAAAGTTGCGATGTACCAGAAAAAATGGGATGTGGTGCTTGCTCTTACAAACCAGGTGATGGGCATGGGCTATGATCTGTTCCCGAATTATGAGCAGCTCTTCAGAATTCCAAATGAAAACAATATTGAATCTGTTTTCGAAATTCAAGCGAAATACATTCCGGGTAATTGCGGTTTTTCAAATTCACAATATTCACAAGTGCAGGGTGTTCGAGGTTCATTCGGAGGTGGATGGGGTTTCAATGTGCCAACAGCAGACCTCGCAGGTGCATACGAAGCAAATGATCCACGCAGGGATGCAACAATCATTTTCCGCGGTGAAACAACACCACAGGGAGATTTGATTCCTGCAACAGGTGACAATCCGATGTACAACCAGAAATCATATGTTCCATTTACGCAATACACCGGAGAATGTTCCGAAGGATCTGAACAAAATATTCGCGTAATGCGTTTTGCAGAAGTATTGCTGATGAATGCAGAAGCAGCGAACGAATTGAACAATCCGACTCTTGCCAAACAATCTTTGAACAGGGTACGCGCAAGAGCACGTGGCGGTAATCCTGCTATTTTACCTGATGTAACAACCAACGACCAGGCACAGTTGCGTACTGCTATCTGGAATGAAAGAAGAGTAGAACTTGCAATGGAATTTGACAGGTTCTTTGATCTTGTTCGCCAGGGAAGAGCGCACCTTGTATTAGGTACAAAAGGATTTCAGCAGGGAAGAAATGAAGTATGGCCAATACCTCAGAACGAAATCGATCTGAGCGCGGGCGTATTGGTTCAAAACCCAGGTTATTAATTTATTGAAATAAAAATTTCAAAATGAAAAAGACATTTAATCAATTGCTGTTTGTGCTGGTTGCATTCACGAGCATTGCTTTAGCATCATGCTACAAAAAATTTGATGCAAAGAGCTATGCGCCACCTTTAAGTATTGGTGGTTATACCAGTTCCCAGGAAATTGCTGCGGCCAATCGCATCGCTTATTTTGCTTTCGACGGTAGCCTGGTTGACAGTGTGTCCGGTACAGCAGGAACAAATACAGGAACGAGTTTCGTGAAAGGGTTTAAAGGTCAGGCACTGCAGGGTGCAAACCAGGGTTATGTTTTGTTTACACCTACCGCAGCCATCACCAGCATGAAAAGTTTCACCATTACTTATTGGGTCAACAGCCCGGTAAACTCTAATGGAATTGTAGGACTTGTAAATCTGGCACATACCAGCAATTTCTGGGGCAACATCGATATGTTTTTTGAAAACGGAAGTACTGCAACTGCAGCAAAATTCCGTGCACATATTCAGAATGGTGCCACTGATGCATGGATAGCGAAAGATGGCATTCCAAATGTGTTCAACAACTGGACTAACATGGCGCTTTCCTATAATGCAGACGTTTCAACATTTAAATTTTATGTAAATGGTTCACCCATTCATACGCAGGTAAATGCTGGATTTGGGCCAATCAATTTTACAAATATTGGAAAGATGGTATTTGGTGCAGTGCATTTCCAGACATCGCCAAGCCAGACTTCTGCTACAGGATCACAACCATGGGCTAGTTACCTGACTGGTCAGCTTGATGAAGTAAGAATTTATAATAAGGCACTTACTGATGCAGAAGTGAGTGCGCTTGTGAAACTGGAAGGAAGAGGAAAATAATTCAGTTCATTACAGAAGAGAGGTTGCATTATTGGCAACCTCTTTTTTTCGCTGAAATATGATCATGAACAGAAAGGCATTTTATTTTGTTGCGGCTTTATTTTTTTTCAGTTGTAAAAAATCATCTGAACCAGACCCGCTTCCTCCGCCACCACCACCATCATTCAGTTTTTCTTCTTTAAAAGTGAATGGCAGTTTTACTGGTTTTACTTACGAGGGCATCAATACAACACCGGTAATAAAATTTTCTTTTTCCGCACCACTTGATCAGGCATCCGCAACAGGTGCCATTAATTTTTCAGGTGTACCTGTAACCACATCGTTTGAAAATGGAGACAGTACTCTTGTTGTAAGGCCTGCTGCCCCGCTTGAATATTTAAAAAAATATTCTGTAACAGTTGGCACCACGCTTAAGTCAAAGGCCAAGGGGTCACTGCAATCCGCAGTTTCAATAAATCTTCTCACATCAATTGATTCTTCAGATAAATTTCCTCAGATCAGCGACGATGCTTTGTTGACGCTTGTTCAGCAACAAACTTTCAAATATTTCTGGGATTTTGGTCACAATGTTTCTGGTCTTGCAAGAGAAAGAAATACTTCAGGTGATCTTGTCACTTCTGGCGGTTCGGGTTTTGGCGTCATGTCAATCATTACAGGAGTACACCGCAATTTCATTACACGCGCACAGGGATTTGAACGCATGCAGAAAATCGTTTCATTTTTAAAAAATACTGCACAAAAATTTCATGGCGCATTTCCGCACTGGCTGAGTGGAACTACAGGTAATGTGATTCCATTCAGTACAAAAGACAATGGCGCCGATCTGGTTGAAACTTCATACCTGATACAAGGCCTGTTGTGCGCACGCCAGTTTTTTAATGGTGGTGATGCTGCCGAAACTCAATTACGAGCTGATATAAATACCATTTGGCAGGGAGTGGAGTGGAGCTGGTTCAGGAAGAACAATGAAAATGTATTGTACTGGCACTGGAGTCCGAATTACAACTGGGAAATGAATCATCCGATCAAAGGTTGGAATGAAGCTTTAATAACTTATGTACTCGCAGCATCGTCGCCAACATACTCCATTCCAAAAGTTGTTTATGATAATGGTTGGGCATCCAATGGGAACATGGCCAACAACAATTCGTATTACGGAATTCAATTACCACTGGGGCCTCCGTGGGGAGGGCCACTTTTTTTCGCGCACTATTCTTTTCTAGGTATCAACCCGGAACAACTTGTGGATGCGTATGCAAATTACTGGACGCAAAACAGGAACCATACACTGATCAATTACAATTATTGTAAGGCAAATCCAAAAGGACATTATGGATACAGTGAATTGAATTGGGGTCTCACAGCGAGTGACGATCATCAGCATGGTTATATGGCGCATGATCCAAACAATGATAATGGTGTTATTTCTCCTACGGCGGCACTGTCATCCATGCCATATACACCAGTTGAATCAATGAATGCTTTGCGGTTTTTTTACTACAAGCTTGGGGACAGGATCTGGAAACAATATGGATTTGTTGATGCATTTTCGATGAAAGATGCCTGGTTTGCCGATTCTTTCCTTGCCATTGACCAGGGACCCATCATTGTGATGATAGAAAATCACCGGAGTAAATTATTGTGGAATTTGTTTATGAGTTGCCCTGAGGTAAAAACCGGATTGACTGCCCTGGGTTTTACAAGTCCTTTCATCAGATAATGTGTGACAAGTTTTGCAGCATGATATAAGTTGTAAAAATTCTTTTCAGTATTTAAAAACTCCTTCTATACGATGAAACCATTTTTTATAAGTTTTCTTTTATTGGCAATTCATTTCAATTGCATAAGTCAACCTTCTAAGAATTCAAATGTCGCCATGTCGCGACCGAAAAATCTTTCGGACAGCGCATTACTGGAACTAGTGCAGAAACAAACATTTAAATACTTCTGGGATTTTGCTCATCCTGTTTCTGGATTGGCAAGAGAGCGAAGCAATATTGCATACGATTATGGACTGGAAACAACAACGACAGGAGGAACTGGTTTTGGTATCATGGCAATTGTGGTGGCCGCGGAACGCGGATGGATATCAAGAGACACAGCAGTTGGGCATTTATTGAAGATGGTGAAATTCCTTGCAAAGGCTGATAAATATCATGGCGTATTTCCGCATTGGCTTCATGGTGAAACCGGGAAAGTAATACCCTTTAGTCCAAAGGATGATGGCGCTGATCTCGTTGAAACATCTTATCTCTTTCAGGGACTATTGACAGCAAGACAATATTTCAACGGCGATAATCCAAAAGAGCGTCAATTAAGAAACAGGATCACGTGGATGTGGGAAGATGTTGAATGGAATTGGCATACGCGTGGAGGAATCAGTGTTTTATACTGGCATTGGAGTCCGAACAACGGATGGTCAATGAATCATGAAGTACGCGGCTGGAATGAATGCCTGATAACTTATATCCTCGCAGCATCTTCAAATCGGTATTCAATTTCGCCAGATGTTTATCATCGTGGCTGGGCCAACAGCAGTCATTTTAAAAATCAACGTGAATATTACGGAATTAAATTGCCTCTTGGTTTTGATTATGGTGGTCCCTTGTTTTTTTCACACTATACATTTCTTGGAGTTGATCCACGTGGGTTAAAAGACAATTATGCAGACTATTGGGAACAAAATGTAAATCATACATTAATTAACCGCGAACACTCGATCAGGAATCCGAATAACTTCAAAGGGTATGGTCCAAATTCCTGGGGGTTAACAGCAAGTGATAATCACCAGGGTTATGGTGCACATTCACCAACTGAGGACCTGGGTGTGATCAGTCCGACTGCTGCCCTGTCAGCATTTCCATACACACCACAGTATTCAATGCAGGCGCTGAGATATTTTTATGATAACCTGGGAGATAAAATATGGAGCGAATATGGTTTTGTAGATGCATTTAACGAATCGAAGAACTGGTATGCAAAATCACATCTCGCGATCGACCAGGGACCGATCGTTGTTATGATCGAAAATTACAGGACAGGATTGCTTTGGAAATTGTTTTCATCCATTCCTGAAATTCAACGTGGAATGACAAGACTTGGATTCAAAGCGCCGTACCTGCCCGCACGTTAATTTTACTGTTATTAATTCCAACCAACGCACATGAAAAAGCTCTGTATTTTTTTTGCTTTCATTTCTATTTGTTGTGTTGATGCAACTGCACAACGACCAGCACAACAAAATGTCCGAATGAACCAGTTCATTACTTCATTAATGAACAGGATGACCGTTGAAGAGAAGATCGGGCAATTGAATCTGCCATCAATTGGATTCGATGTAACCGGGCCGCTTCTGAGTACTGATGTTGAAGGAAAAATAAAAAGAGGACTTGTAGG
>CAZCKF010000032.1:13144-14127 GCA_964499155.1 uncultured Chitinophagaceae bacterium | reverse complement strand
AGTTTGAAACACGGAATTGATTTCCTTGTAAATAAAGGGATGCATGTAAATGACAAACCTGTGTATGTTGGAGAATTGCAAGTGTGGGAAGTTTCAAATACAAGCCTGATGGATCACCCATTTCATTTACATGGATTTTTCTTCCAGGTACTTGAAGAGAATGGTAAACAACCACAATACATTTCCTGGAAGGACACCATTAACCTGAAACCACGCAGCAGTGTAAAAATTGCATGGATGCCCGATAACAGGCCGGGGATGTGGATGTACCATTGCCATATTCTTGAACATCATGAAGCCGGGATGATGGCGAATTTTGAAGTGGTGGATCCAGCGGTGGGAGAAAGATTTAAAGGTCAGCATGCACATTGCCACAATTAATGCGGCACAAAGAGTATCCGGGTATTTCCTTAAATTTGCCGTCCATTTTAATGGGATGCCCAGGTGGCGAAATTGGTAGACGCACCACCTTGAGGTGGTGGCGCCGGAAACGGTGTGCTGGTTCGAATCCAGTCTTGGGCACTTTTACATTTTTGATTTTTGAGTTTGGATTTTGAATTTGCGAAGAGGTAGACAATAGTAAATGATTTTAATCCATCGAAGTTTTCGATGGATTTTTTATTCTGGGTATGCTGGTTCGGACTTGTTTGCAGGCTACACAAGCAATTTTTGATTTTGGATTTGCGGAGCATCAATTTAAAATTCCTTTCAACAATTTGGTAAATGTTTTAAATAATTTATGCGTCAAAAGAAACTCCCTCAACTAATCATAAAAAGTTGAAACTCGTAGCAATAATATATCACTATTTCGATAATAGCGGTCGTGACATTCCTTATGGGCGAACTTTGTTTACGATTCTGTTTTCTGTAATTATGCATTTTTTCCAGATAATTTTATTTTTCCAAATTTCCTTACCTGAAATTCCTGGGATTAGTTCACCGCTAAAATCTATTAAATGGCTTTCTTGGGGCGCACTATTATG